>JAUZEI010000018.1 GCA_030839105.1 Actinomycetota bacterium | reverse complement strand
TAACCGGCGCGTTCGGATCCGGGATGCACACCCATGTCTCGTTGTTCGAAGGCGACGTGAACGCGTTCCACGACCCGGGCGACGAGTACGGAATGTAGAAGGTCGCGAAGCACTTCATCGCCGGCCTACTCGTGCACGCCGACGAGATCTGTGCGATCACCAACCAGTGGGTCAACTCTTACAAGCGGTTGATCCCCGGCTACGAAGCGCCAGTCTACAAGTGCTGGGCCCGGAACAACCGTTCGGCACTGGTGCGCGTCCCGCTCTCGAAGACCGGAAAGAACGAGTCGTCGCGGATCGAGTTCCGCGCACCCGACCCCGCGTGCAACCCGTATCTCGCGTTTTCCCTGATCCTCGCGGCCGGCCTCAAGGGAATCGAGGAGGGCTACCAACTTCCCCCCGAGGCGACCGACAACATCTATGCACTCACCGACGAGGAACGCCGTACCGAGGGCATCGGGTCTCTCCCCGGCTCCTTGCGCGACGCGCTCGACGCGATGGAACATTCCGAACTGGCGGCCGAGGCACTCGGCGACCACATCTTCGAGAACTTCCTGGTGAACAAGCGGCGGGAGTGGGCCGACTACAAGGCCGACGTCACGCCGTTCGAGATCGCGCGTTATCTCGGGACGTTGTAGGCAACAACTGAGGTTGGGAAAAACATCTTGAACGAGCTCTTGCTGGTCTTCCCGGACCCGGCGCCGCCGTTGCTCGCGCAGACCCTCGATCTGTCGGGCGTTCGGTGGAAGTCGGTCGGTAACGCCGCGATCGCGATGCAGTACGAACCGGTCGACGGCTGGACCGGCGCGGTCGTGTGCGCCGACGACGATCCCGAGGGCGCGTTCACGTTGTGCCGCACGTTGCGCAAGGGCGACTCGCGTGTGGAATCCATCCTGCTGCTCATCACCGGCGCGCAGCTGCACGACCTCGAGCACCGCGAGGATCTGTTCGACGACTTCTGCCTCACGCCCTTCCATCCGAAGGAGCTCGAGGCGCGGCTGCGGCACCTGATGTTCCGCGCCGGGCGCGCCGGCTCACCGGAGGTCGCGTCGTACGGCGACCTCGTGTTGAACTTCGAGACGTACCAGGCCGCGGTCAACGGGAAGCCGCTCGACCTCACGTACATGGAGTACGAGCTGCTGAAGTTCTTCGTGACGCACCCCGGAAAGGTGTTCACCCGAGAGCAACTGCTCTCGCGGGTGTGGGGCTACGAGTACTACGGCGGCGCGCGCACGGTCGACGTCCATGTCCGGCGCCTGCGGGCGAAGCTGGGCGAAGAGAACGCCAACCTGATCCAGACGGTTCGCTCGGTCGGCTACCGCTTCGGGCAGTCGCGGTGGCCGGGCACCACACCAACGCGCGACAGCTAGCCGTCCGGCCTTACGACGGATCGTTCAGGTCGATGAGTCGGCGGCGCGGGCGTCGGCGTCCTCGGAGAGCAGCCAACCGTGCAGCGCCGACCATGCGGCGCCCACGACGAAGAGCCCGATCGGCCCGGCGATGAAGATCACGAACAAGATGAGCACGACGCCGACCACGCGCTGAATCTACCTCGCGGGAGCGGCAGCGGAGCCGACCGGACGGCCGCCGCGACGACCAGTTCCTCGGGGCGGCGGAGCGCGAGCGACCAATCAAGAGGAGCGGCAGCGGAGCCGACCGGGAGGCGCAGCGCCAACGATCAGTTCCTCAGGGCGGCGGAGCGCGAGCGACCAATCAAGACGAGCGGCAGCGGAGCCGACCGGCGCCGCGACCGATCCCGGGCGCTACTCCGGGACAAACGCCCAGACTTCGATCTCCACTTCGGCGTTGCCGGGCAGCGCGGCGACCTGGACCGTCGAGCGGGCGGGGCGGTGATCACCGAACGCGTCGGCATAGACGGCGTTCACGATTGCGAACTGGGCGATGTCGGTGACGAACACCGTCGTCTTGGCCACGTCGGTGAGCGCGGCGCCACAATCGCCCAGTACCGCGGTGATGTTGGCGAGCACCTGGCGCGCCTGGGCCTGCACCCCGCCGGCAACCATCGCGCCCGTCGCGGGATCGAGCCCGACCTGCCCGGCCAGGACCAACCAGTCACCGGCTCGCACGGCCGGCGAATACGGCCCGGCCGCGGGCGGCGCACTCGGGGTGGGAACCGGAACGATGGGCATGGTCACCTCCTGGGAGCGGGAAACGTAGTGGGTCGGCCGAGGGCGTTCCACGCCGACGCGGCGACCGCCGCGAACACGGCGTCGGTCGCTCGGGCGCGGGCCGGTGCCGCGTCGCCGGCGATGGTCACGTTGATGGGTGGCGTCTCGGACGCGCGCAGCACGCCGAACGACCGGATCGTGAGGTCGTGTATCTCGCCCGTTTCGGCGTCGACCGCGAGCCCTTCACTCGTGACCCATCCCAGAGCCATGTGCGCCGCGCCGATCGCGTACGAGCGGAGCACGACCTCGTCGAGGGGATCACCCGCGGCAAGCGTGATGTCGACGCGCGTGACCTTGCCGTTGTCGACGGTCACGGTCGCGCTCGCGCGCGCGCCGGTCGGCGTCACGACCTCGACGTCCCGGCCGAGCGCGCCCGCCACGAGCACCGCCTGTTCCGCGAGACCGACCGCACGCAGATCGGCGCTCACCGGCGGCCCCGCGACGTCGATCTCCGTCCACCGCGCCCGAACATCGATTCCCGGCGGCGCCGGCCACACGCGCGGCGCGCCCGCGCCGCGCGCGATGAGACCGTCGATCTCGACGACTCCGTCGCGCAACACCGCGACTGCCGCGATGGGCGGACGTTTCGGACTCAGGCGCACGACGTCCTCGCGCGAGTACGCCACGCGCACCGTGCGTCCGAAATGGTCGGCGAGCTCCCGAGCGGCCCACGGCGCCGCCGAATGCGCCTTACCACCGAACGCGCCCGCGTTCGCGAGCGGTGACGCGGGCACGCCCCCTGGTTCGCACCACGAGGCGTCGGGTTCGAGATATGCGGGCTCGACCCACTGCGTCGCGAGTTGCACGCCGCCCGGCGGACATACGGGCATGAGATCGAGCAGAGGCGCCCGGACACCGACGGTCGTACGCCGTCCCTGCACCTTGGCGGCTCGGGCCCGGGCCTCGAACAACGAGCCGGCCACGACCCAGCGCAGGCCCGCGGCTTCGATCGACTCCGCCGCGGAATCGGGCGGGAGGGGCACCGCGACCAGGACGTCGCGCGGCGCGGTGTCGTCCGCGAACGGTGCCGCGCCGAGCGGCACGTACGCGTCGACGCGTTGCACGCCGTCGGCTTCGAGCGCCGCCCGGCTCGCGGCCGCGCCCAGATCACGCGCCGCCGGCGCCGGTGCGTCCACGCGCGCGTCGGCCGACACCGCGTCGCGAACGGTCAGCCAGCCGGTGCACCGGCAGAGGTGCGCGGCCAGCGAACGGTCGATGGCGCGCGCCCGGGTGCCGGCGAAGCGCATCACGATCCCCGGAGTGCAGAAACCACATTGCGACCCGCCGGTGGCGACGAATGCGGCCGCCGCGCGATCGCGCTCCGTCGGGTCGAGTCCTTCGATCGTCGTCACCGCGCGACCTTCGACGCGCGCGGCCGGCGTGACGCACGCCACGCGCGGCTCGCCGTCGACGAGCACCGTGCAACAGCCGCACTGACCCTGCGGCGCACAGCCGTCCTTGGCCGACACGATGCCGAGCCGTTCCCGCAGCACGTTGAGGAGCGACTCGGACCGCTCGACGTCGGCATCGACCTCGACCGGCGCGCCGTTCAGTACGAACGCGATGGAGGCCGTGGGCATCGCAGCGACCGTAGTCCGCACGCGCGACGGCCCCGCCGGAGCGAGGCCGTCAAGCAGATCCGAGAAGCAGGAGTCAGGAGAAAGACTGACCGCAACCGCAGGTGCGCTGCGCGTTGGGGTTGTTGATCGCGAATCCCGCGCCCTGGAGACCGTCCTTGTAGTCGAGGGACGCACCGACGAGGTGCTGCGCACTGTCGGGGTCGACCACGACCTGGATGTCGCCGTAGGACTCGACAATGTCGTCGGCCGTCTTCTCGGTGTCGAAGAACATCTCGTACGAGAGGCCGGAGCAACCGCCGGGGCGCACCGCGACCCGCAGGTAGAGCTCGGGCTGGCCTTCGGCCTCGATCAATTCCTTGACCTTGGTCGTTGCTGTTTCGGTCAGGGCAATCATCTGGGCCTCCGTGAGGGCTT
>JAUZEI010000004.1 GCA_030839105.1 Actinomycetota bacterium | reverse complement strand
GACAGCTTGCGCAACAACCTCGTGCACGGCACGGCGGGCAATTTCTCGGCGCGCCTGCCCGACGGCAACGTCGCGCTGACCCCGTCGTCGCTGCCGTACGACACGATGACGCTCGACGACCTGGTGGTGTGCGACCTCGAGGGCAACGTCGTCGAAGGAACCCGCCACCCGACGACCGAGAAGATGCTGCACCTCGCGTGTCTCGCGGCCTATGACGACATCCACGCGGTCATCCACTGCCACGCGAAGTTCTGCACGATGTTCGCGCTCGTGCACCAGCCCATCGTGTGCGCGATCGAAGAGGTGGAAGCCTTCGTCGGCGGTGACGTACCGGTCGCGAATTATCAGTTCACCGGGTCGCAGGATCTTGCGGACGAGGTGTCGAAGTGGGTCGGCGACCGGGCGGCGGTCCTGATGGCGAACCACGGCCTGCTCACCGTCGGCAAGTCACCGAAGGACGCGCTCAAGATCGCGAACATGGTCGAGCTCACCGCGGAAATGATGTGGGGCGCTCGTCAGCTCGGCGAGGTCGTGCCGCTCCCCGACTCGACGCGAGCGAAGATGGCGCCGATCTACAAGATGCTGCGCGGGATGTAGAGAGGGCGAGCGCGCAGCGGCAGCCTCAGCCGGCTCGCCACTCGGGCGCGGATCCCGGTTCGTGCCGGATTTCCTGCACGCAATCACGACAGAGGTGCTTGGCGTGCAGGTCGATCAGGTCGTCCGGGCGGCCGCAGAGCGCGCATTCCGGCGCCACCTTCCGCAGGATCACGCGGCCGTCCTCAGCGGTCACCTCGAGGAGGTCGCCCTCCCGAATCCCCATGGTCCGCCGAAACTCGGCGGGCACGACAACGCGCCCGAGTTGGTCCATCCGCCGGGTGGCACCGGTCATCGTCAACTTGCCTCTCGCAGGGATTGGGCTGTCAGTAAGGACGCCTCAACCCGCATCTCCGAGCTCAACTCCACATCTGCGGTGAGGTCCTGCGTCTATATTTCCCCAGATTTTACCTCCATATACGTGATATTCGGGTCATCCGCGCATTTCGGGACGATGAACAGGCGCGCGGAGACGAAGCGTCGCGAGGAGACGGCAGGAGCGTTAGCGCTTGCGGGCGAGCGCGAGGCCGTCGGCGATCGGCAACATCACGACGTCGACGCGATCGTCGGCCGCGATCCGGTCGTTGAAGGCCCGGATGGCCCGGGTGTTCTCGTCGTCGGCGTCAGGCTTGATGACATTGCCGTCCCAAAGGACGTTGTCGACGAGGATGGCGCCGTTGGCGCGGATGCGCGGTAGCAGCGCTTCGTAGTAACCGAGATAGTTGGGCTTGTCGGCGTCGATGAACGCGAGGTCGAACGTCTCTGCGTTCGAGAGCGCGGCCAGGGTCTCGAGCGCAGGAGCGATCCGTAGGTCGATCCGGCCCGCGACGCCCGCCTCGGCCCAGGCGCGGCGCCCGACCTGCGTCCACTCCTCGGAGACGTCGCAACACACGAGTTGGCCGTCGTCGGGGAGCCCGCGCGCGATGCACAGGGCCGAGTAGCCCGTGAACGTGCCGATCTCGATCGCGCGGCGCGCGCCGATGAGCCGCGTCAGCACCGTGAGAAACGCGCCCTGCTCGGGCGCGATCTGCATACCGGCCACCGCCCCCAGCTTGGCGGTCTCCTCGATGAGCTTCCGTTGCACCTCGTCCGGCGGGGTGCCGTGCGAGACGATGTACTCGGAGAGCTCGCTCGAGAGGAGAAACGACTTGGGCGGGCGTTGAGCAGGCACGATCGAGACGCTAGCTGCGACGCGGCCGGCAGGGTGCGAGCCTGACACGCATGTCAGTTCCGGCGTACGATTCCCGGACCCGCCGGCGCCCCGGAGGGCGCCGGCAATCGGGAGAGACCGTGACCGATCTGCAAACCACGGGCGAGCCCGAGAGCAGCGCGGCCTCGCTCGTCGCCGCGGTCCTCGACGAGGAGGCCGCGCGGCAAGAAGCCCAGGCGCGCGAGCGCGAACAGGTGATCTTCCCCGACGATCTGCTCCCGGGCGTCAACTCCGAACCGGTGAACTTCAAGGAGGCGTTCGCCAAGGGCGGCACCCGCATGTTCGTAATCTTGGGTTTGCTGATCTCGCTCGACCAGCTCACCTTGAACGCGGTGCAGACGCTCGAACCGGAGCTGCGCACCGCGTTCCACATCAGCAACGGGGCGGTCGTGTTCATCACCTCCGCGTCGAGCCTTTTCTACGCGCTGGGCGCTATCCCGATGGGGTGGCTCGCCGACCGCATGAAGCGCGTGCCGATCGTCGCCTGCGCAAGCCTTCTGGCCGCGCTGTTCACGATCCTCTCCGGCCTCGCGGGCAGCGCATTCGTCTTCTTTTGGCTCATCTGCGTGACCGGAGTCGCGAAGGCGGACGGCATCGCCGTGCACCAGCCGCTGCTCGCCGACAACTATCCGATCGGTATCCGCGCCCGGATGTCGGCGGCCTTGAATATCGGCCAGCAGGTGCTGGGCAACCTCAGCCCGGTGCTGGTCGGCGCGATCGCGGGCTGGGTCGGAGGCAAGGAAGGTTGGCGCTGGGCGTTCTTCATCCTCGGCATTCCCGGCGGGATCGTTGCGATCGCCGCGTTCTTCATGCGCGAACCCCCGCGCGGCCAGTACGAGAAGGACGACGTCCTCGGCGAGATCATCGAGGACGAGCACCCGATGCAGCCGTCGATGGAGGCCGCGTTCGCGCGGCTGAAGAAGATCTCCACGGTGCGCACGTCGATCTCCGCCTTCGCCGCGCTCGGCTTCGGCATCTTCGCGCTCGGCAGCCTGCAGGTTCTCTACCTGAACGACACCCTGCACGTCACGAACACGCTGCACCGGGGCTTCATCCTGAGCCTCGCGGGCTGGACCGCGGTGCCGTTCCTCTATCCGGTCGGGCGCTACTTCGACCGCACCTATCGCAAGAACCCGCCGAAGGCGCTCACCCTCGTCGGGCTGCTGATCCTGCCGTCCGCCATCTTCACGCCCCTCCAGGTCTCGACCCACAGCACGACGATGTTCGTGATCTGGGGCATACCGCAGGCCGTCCTCACGGCGTGCGCGTTCGCCATGGTCACGCCGGTCCTGCAGGCGGTGTGCCCGTACCGGATCCGCGGGCTCGGGGTCGCGATGGGCGTGATGTACATCGTGTTCATCGGCGGGTTCGGGGGTGCGATCCTCGCCAGCTTCTTCACGAACTCCTTCGGGGTGCGCACCACCGTCTTCATCCTCTTGGTGCCGACGAGCATCGTCGGCAGCCTGTTGTTGATGAACGGGGCCCGGTTCATCCGCCACGACCTCTCGCTCGTCGTAGAGGAGTTACTGGAGGAGCAAGAGGAGCAGCGCAAGCGCGCGGCCGATGGCGCGCGCGTTCCCGTGCTCCAGATGGTGAACACCGACTTCTCCTACGGACCGGTACAGGTGCTCTTCGACGTCAACTTCGAGGTGCACAAAGGCGAGTGCGTCGCGCTGCTCGGCACGAACGGCGCGGGCAAGTCGACGATCCTGCGCTGCATCAGCGGACTCGAAGTTCCCGAGCGCGGCGTGCTGCGGCTCAACGGCCGCAACATCACCTTCGTGGCGCCCGAGCAACGGGTGAAGCACGGCATCGTGCAACTACCCGGCGGCAAGGGCGTGTTCCCGAGCCTGACCGTCATGCAGAACCTGAAGGTCGCGGCGCGCCTCCGCGGCGGTACCGCAGGTGAGATCGATGCGCGCATCACCGATGTGCTCGAGCTCTTCCCCGAGCTCGCGGAACGGCCGAAACAGCTCGCCAAGAGCCTGTCCGGTGGCCAGCAGCAGATGCTCGCCCTGGCGCGTGTGCTGATGCAGGATCCCGAGATCCTCCTCATCGACGAGCTGTCGCTCGGGCTCGCACCGGTCGTCGTGCAACGACTCCTGGAGCTCGTCGATCGGCTGCGCGCCCGCGGCCAGACGATGGTCATCGTCGAGCAGTCGCTCAACGTCGCGCTCGCGATCTCCGACCGCGCCATCTTCCTCGAGAAGGGCGCGGTCAAGTTCGAGGGCGACGCCCAGGAGCTGCTCGAGCGGGACGACCTCGCCCGGGCCGTGTTCTTCGGGACGGAGGGCGGCTGATGCTCGGGTCGTTGCTCCAACCGCACATCACGACGTCGAATCTGCTGTTCATCGGGTTCGTTCAGGGCCTGATCGTGTCGGTCCTCGCGATGGGCATCGTCCTCGTCTACCGATCGACGCGCATCATCAACTTCGCGGTCGCCGACCTCGGCATCCCGGCCGCCGCGCTGCTCGCGATCATGGTCGTGCGGTCGCACTTCCCGTACTGGCTCGCGCTCGTGCTCGCGTTGCTCACCACGACGGCGGGCGGCGCGCTGGTCGAGATGATCGTCATCCGCCGTCTGGCCAAAGCGCCGCGCGTGATCGTGCTCGTCGCGACCATCGGCGTCGCGGAGTTGGTGCAGGCGATCGTGCGCCAGCTGCCCGAGTACCGCACGGGCAAGTTCCAGACGGTGTTCCCCACTCCCTTCACCGTGAAATGGAAGATCTCGTCGCTCTTCCACTTGCGTCTCGGCGGCTTCCACTTACAGGTCACCAACGTCGTTGTCACCGGTCCGCAGATCCTGGCGCTGATCATCGTGCCGATCGTGACGATCGCGCTGTGGTGGCTGCTCGGCCACACGGTGTTCGGCGAGGCGGTGCGGGCGTCCGCGACCAACCCCGACCTGGCCCGGATGACGGGCATCAGCCCCAAGCTCATGTCGACCGCGATCTGGACGATCGGCGGTCTGCTCTCGGGCATCACCCTCGTGCTCTACGCGACGCAGGGCGGCACGACGGATCTCGTGCAGGTCGGCCCGGAGACGTTGCTGCTGGCGCTGACCGCGGCCCTGATCGGCGGGATGACGTCGTTCCCGCGCACCGTCGCGGGCGCGGTCGGCGTCGGCGTGCTCTACCAGGTGCTGCTCTACAACTTCCCCAATGCTCCGGGCCTGGTCGAGTTCGTGTTGTTCCTGGTCGTGCTGCTCCTCGTCGCGCGCATCAGCCGCGCCGACGCGTCGACCGCCGACAGCTTCTCGTTCGCGCCGCGTGTGCCCGCCGTACCCGAGCGCCTGCGCGAACTGTGGTGGGTGCGGCGCATGCCGAATCTCGCCGCGGGCATCGCGCTCGTCGTCGCGATCATCGCTCCGTTCGTGATCACGCAGTCCTCCCACCAGCAGGCGTACGCATTGATCCTGGCGACCGCGATCGTCGCGGTCTCGGTGACCGTGCTGACCGGCTGGGCCGGACAACTGTCGCTCGGCCAGGCCGCGTTCGCCGGGCTCGGCGCCCTGAGCGCCGGCTCCCTCATCCGCGGCGTCACGCTCAACATCGGCTGGCGATCCAACCGGCTTGCGGCGGGCGGAGTGCGCCCCTTCCCGATGGCCGCCGGACTCGCGCTCGTGGCGCTCGCGGCCGTCGCGATCAGCATTGCGCTCGCCCGGTACCGGCGCACGCGGGTCCGTGCCATCGCCGGAGGCGCCGCCGCACTGTGCATCGTCGCCGGCGCGGTGGTGTTCCCCGCGGCGATCGACCGGACCGGCACCGTGCACCGTGTGCCGTTCGTGCTCGCGGTGATCGCGGGCGCGGCTATCGCCAGTGTCGTCGCCGCGGCCGTCGGCGTCGGCGCGCTGCGCGTCCGTGGGCTGTTGCTCGCGATCAGCACCATGGCGTTCGCAATCGCGGCCGAGGTCTACATCTTTCCCCGCCCGATCCTCGTCGGACTGGAGGGCACGACCACGGGCCAGGTCGATCGCGGCAAGATCGGTCCCGTCGACCTGACGCTCCACAACCGCGCGTACTACTTCTTCGCCCTCGGCACGCTTGTCGTCGTACTCCTCCTCATCGGCCACCTACGCCGAACCGGCATCGGCCGCGCGATCGTCGGCGTCCGCGAGAACGAATCGGGCGCGGCCGCATTCACGGTGTCACCGACGCGCACGAAGCTCACTGCGTTCGCGGTCAGCGGATTCCTCGCCGGCCTCGGCGGCGCCGTACTCGCGGGCACGGTCCAGACGTTCAGCTACCACGACGCGTTCTTCCGCGTGCAGGACTCGCTCTCGATCGTCGCGCTGGCCGTCATCGGCGGGCTCGGCAGCCTCGCGGGCGCGGTCATGGGCGCGATATGGGTCGTCGGCCTCCCCCTCTTTTGGCCGAAGAACCAGACCGTCCCGCTGCTCACCTCGAGTCTCGGACTGCTCATCGTGTTGCTGTACATCCCGGGCGGGTTCACGCAGCTGGGCTACGGCCTACGCGGCGTGATCCTGCGCTGGCTCGAGAAGCGACTGCCGGAGCGAGCCGTGAAGTCGGTGACCGCGCCGCCGGTATCGCTGTCCGCGCGCGCGGTCGGTGCCGCGCCCACGAACGACGACGGCAGCGTCGTTCGCACCGTCGCACTCAGCGTCGAATTCGGCGGCATCGTCGCGGTCGACGCCGTCGACTTCCACGCGATGCCGGGCGAGGTGATCGGCCTCATCGGGACGAACGGTGCCGGGAAATCGACACTGCTGAACGCGATCGGCGGTTACGTGCCGAGCCGTGGTCAGGTCGAGCTCCTCGGCGCGGACGTGTCCCGCCAGCTACCCCATATGCGCGCCCGGGCCGGCCTCGGGCGCACCTTCCAGGCTGCGACTCTTTTCCCCGAGCTGACGGTGCGCGAGACGGTGCAGCTCGCGCTCGAGGCGCGCGGCCGCACGTCGTTCTGGGGCTCGTTGCTCTTTGCACCGACATCGATCTCGAAGGAACGCACGAAGCGCTCGGAAGCCGCGGAACTCATCGACTTCCTCGGCCTCGGCCGCTACGCCGACCGGTTCATCGCCGAGCTCTCCACGGGCACGCGCCGGATCGTCGAGCTGACGTCGATGCTCGCGGTGCGGCCCCGCGTCGTCTGCCTCGACGAGCCGACCGCAGGCGTCGCTCAACGGGAGGCCGAGGCCTTCGGACCACTCATCAAGCGGATCCAGCGCGAGCTCGACGCGACGCTCGTCGTCGTCGAACACGACATGCCGCTCATCATGGCGATCAGCGACCGGATCTACTGCCTCGAGGCCGGCGCGATCATCGCGCACGGCACCCCCGAGACCGTGCGCTCCGACGCGCTCGTCGTGGCGTCGTACCTCGGCACCGACGACCGCGCGATCCAGCGTTCGAACGCGAACCCCGAAGTCAACCCCGCCGTCGTATAGGTCCCCGCCCCGCTCCCGGCGAAGTCGCCGTCGCCCGGACGGAGTCAGGTGCCGGAGACGTTCTGGACGGGCGTCACGTGCTTCCAGTCGCCCGCGTCCCCGACCTTCGGGTCGTACGCGACGAGTCCGTAGGTGTCGTCGGCGTCGTACTTGCCCTCGTGGATCGACGCGTAGATCGTCGACGTGTCGTCGATGGCGCCGAAGTCGTTCACCGTGTTCACCCAGTTGGTGTCGTTGAGAAACGGGCCGACGCGTTTCGCGATCGTCGCGAAGAAGGTCGTGGA
>JAUZEI010000645.1 GCA_030839105.1 Actinomycetota bacterium | reverse complement strand
ATGCACGACTTCGGCCGCGCGATCGCGGCGGGCAGCCTCGTGCGTTGGTTCCGCCCGACCCTCGACGCGTTCCCCGATCGGCGCTCGTACCTCGTGCCGGACCCGGCGCGCGTCGCGGCGTGGCGCGAGCGACTCGCAGCCATCGGGCCCGGGCCGTACGTCGGCGTCAGCTGGCGTTCCCGCATCCAGACCGCCGAGCGGCGACTCGAGTACACGCGCCTCGACGAGTGGGCCGGCATCTTCCGGGTGCCGGGTGTCACGTTCGTCAATCTCCAGTACGACGACTGCAATCACGAGCTGCGCGCGGCGGAGAGGCGCTTCGGCGTACGGATCGAACGCTGGGACTGGCTCGATCTGATGAACGACTTCGACGAGGTTGCGGCGCTCACCACCGCGCTCGACCTCGTGGTTGCGCCGTTCAACGCGGTCTCGATGTTGAGCGGCGCCTTGGGCGTGCCCACCGTCGCGATGGGAAACCGGTTCGGCTGGGCCGAGTTGGGGTCCGGCCGCATGCCGTGGATGCCTGCGACGATCGTCGCGTCGCGCATGCCGAACGAGGAGTGGGACGACGTGCTGGCGATCGCGCAAGGCGCGGTCGCGAGCGTCGCCGGGGCAACGGCTCCGGATGACGCATCGACCCTTCAAGGAGGATTTTCGTGCTCGACCTGAACGGATCCACGATTCTGCTCACCGGCGGGACCGGTTCCTTCGGCAACGCATTCGTCGAGCGCATCATCGACTGCTGGCCCGACGCCACCGTGCGCGTGTACTCCCGCGACGAGTTGAAGCAGTCGCAGATGCGCGACAAGTTCGGCGACCGTCAGGTGCGATACCTGATCGGCGACGTGCGCGACCGTTCCCGCATGACGCGTGCCGTCGAGGGTTCCGACATCGTGGTCCACGCGGCGGCGATGAAGCAGGTGCCGGCGTGTGAGTACAACCCGTTCGAGGCAGTGCGTACGAACGTGCTCGGGGCGCAACACGTGGTGGATGCGGCGATCGACGCGCGGGTGCGACGGGTCGTGGCACTGTCGACCGACAAAGCCGTCAACCCGGTGAATCTCTACGGCGCGACGAAGTTGTGCGCGGAGAAGATCTTCGTGCAGGGAAACGCGTACGCGGCTCAGCGACAGACGCGACTGGCGTGTGTGCGCTACGGAAACGTCGTCGGGTCGCGGGGCTCCGTCGTACCCGTGTTCCGCGAGCAGCTCACGCGCGACGGCCGGGTGACGATCACCGACGAGCGGATGACCCGCTTCTGGATCACGCTCCCACAGGCGGTCGACCTGGTGCTGTACGCGCTGGAGAACATGGAAGGCGGCGAGGTCTTCATCCCCAAGATCCCGTCGATGCACGTCGTCGATCTCGCACAGGCGATCGCCCCGGACGTGCCGCACGAACTGATCGGGATGCGCCCGGGCGAGAAGTTGCACGAGATACTGATCACCCCCGACGAGGCCCGGCACGCGATCGACGCCGGCGACGTGTTCGTCGTGCTGCCCGAGCACTCGTGGTGGGACTCCAAGGGCTCGAACATCGTCGGCCGCCCGGTGGAGGACGGCTTCAGCTACTCGAGTGACAACAACCCCGAGTGGATGACGGTAGCCGAGCTGCAGGACTTGCTGCCGGTCCCGTGACAGCCCGGCCCCCCGGTCGCACGACGCAGGAGAGTTGACCTCGCGATGCCCGTTGGCACGCAACTCCTCGTCGTCTGCGAGCTCGTTGTCGTCGATCCGCAGCCGGCACCGTAGAAACCTCTTGCACCTGACGCGGCGTCAGGTCGTACCGTCGACTGCATGACCACCGAGCAGCGCAGCAACGGCGGACGCCGGGTCGGCGAGCTCGCCGCCGCGACCGGGCTCACCGTGCGGACGTTGCACTACTACGGCGAGATCGGCCTGCTGGAGGCTTCGGCCCGCACCGCCGCCGGCCACCGCCTCTACGCCGATGCCGACGTGGAACGTCTGTATCGCATCTGTCTGTTGCGCCGGCTCGGGCTGCCGCTCGGCGAGATCGCCCGCGCGCTCGACGATCCGGAGTGGGAACTGCGTTCCGCGATGGCGATCCATCTGAGCGATCTCGAACAGCGCCTCGCCGCAACCACGCAACTACGGGCGCGGCTCGCGCAGCTTGTAGGAGCGATACAGACGTCCGACCGTTTCCCGACCGATGACCTATTGGAAGTTCTGGAGGAGATGACCATGCTCGACTCGACCGTGCAACGACGGATCTCGATCCTCGTGTACTCCGACCTACAAGCGGCGTTCGACTATCTCGAGCGCGTGTTCGGCCTCGGACCCGGCGAGCTCACACGCGCCGGCGACGGAAAGATCGTCCACGGAGAGATCCAAGCGGGCGACGGCGTAGTGTGGCTGCACCCCGAGGCCCCCGAGTTCGGCCTGCTGTCACCCCGGTCGCTCGGTGGCGCGTCGGCGAGCATGGCCGTCATGGTCGACGACGTCGACGCGCACTACCGCCACGCGTCCGAGCAAGGCGCGTCGATCGACTACGAGCCCGTCGACCAGCCCTACGGCTACCGCGAGTACAGCGCGCGCGACAGCGAGGGCGGCCTCTGGTCGTTCATGAAACCGCTCGACTGACGCGCTACGCGACTACTCGACGGACGCGCTACGCGCGTTCGAAGAGCCACCACGTCACGCGGTCCCAGCCGTCCTCGGGGCTCAGGTCACCCTGGCGCACCAACGACAGCTCGTGCGGGAAGAGGTCGAGGAAGAGGTTGCCGTAGTCGCGGCGGAACAGCGCCCGTTCGTGACCGCGGTACGGCACCTCGACGGTTTCGGTATCGAAGTACTCGCCGCAGAACACGTACTTGCGCGAAGTGCGCACCATCTCGCTCATCACTTTTTCGAGGGTTTCCTCGGGCTGGTGAATCAGCACACCCATCGTGAAGACGAAGTCGACGGAGCGATCACCGACGGGCAGCTCGCGCGCGGGCGCGTACATTCCGCGCACCCCGGGGACCCGCTGGTCGAGCAGACGGAGCGCCTTCGCGTTCACATCGACCCCGGTGACGTGCGTCGCGTCGACCCGCTGCGTGATCCACTGGAGGTTGCCACCGACGTTGCAGCCGATCTCGAGAACACTCTGCGGCTGGAGCTCGTCGAGCAGCGGCAACCAGAACTCGCCCCGGCGGTCGTAGGCGTCGAGGTTGCGGTCGACGTACTCGTTGCCGAACTCGCCGGACCACAGCTCCTCGAGCCGGCCCGCCTCGGTGGACTTGGTATTGGTCGAAGTCATACTTCTCTATCGACCGATTTGGCCGCCGATGGAGTGACGTGGACAGCCCGCGGGTCGCACTGATGCAGCCCACCTTCCTCCCCTGGCAGGGCTACTTCGGCGTGGTGGCGGCCGCCGAAGTCTTCGTGGTGCTCGACGACTTCCAGTTCCAACGGCATTCTTTCCACCAGCGCAACCGGATCCGGCTCGCCGACGGCACGGAATCGTGGATCAGCCTGCCCGTCGCCCATCCCGCCGACGGTGAATTCCCGACTCTCGCCGAAGCCGTGCCGCTCGTCGACGCCAAATGGCGGCGGCGGTTGAAGCTGACGCTCGACCAGAGCTACGGACGCGCGGCGCACCACGGAACACTCCGAGGGTTCGTCGACGAGTGGATCGACGCGCCTTGGACGTCGGTGGCCGACATGAACATCGCGTTCATCCGGCTCGTCGCAGGTTGGCTCGGGTTCGAACCCCAGTGGCGGCGATCGTCGGAGATCGGTGCGACCGGTCAGCGCTCCGAACGCGTGCTCGACCTGCTGCGGCGGACACGAGCCCGTACCTACCTGTGTGCGCGCGGTTCGTTCGGATACATGGCCGAAGACGGCGAGTTCCCGGTCGACGGGATCGAGGTCCTGTTCCAGGATTTCGCACCACACCCGTACGCGCAGCGGCGCACGGACGAATTCGTGTCGCATCTGTCGGTGCTGGACGCCCTCTTCGAGGTAGGTATCGACGAAACGCGCCGCATCGTCCTCGAGAGTCAGCGGGCGTGGACACCGTGGCGCGCCATGCCCGCGATGATCGCGGCCACGCGCGCCGAACCCAGACCGTCGACGAGAGTTTGCGCCGCCCGCGACAGGCGACGCCGGTCGGCGTGGTCGTGCGCCAGCTCTTGGGCAAGACTCGCCGCCGAGGCAACGTCGGCGACGAGCACCGCGCCGACGTGCGCGGCGCCGGCCAGCGATCGGTCCTGCCCGGCTGCGATCGAGAACGCGACGACGGGGCGGGCCAGGCAACACGCTTCGAGCATGGAGACGCCACCCGCGGTCACCACGATGTCTGCGGCCGCGATCTCGGGCCCGAGGCCGGCGGGCGCGACGACGGACTCGACTCGCGTATCCTCCGCGCTCCGGCCCCACGGACCGACGACGTGACGGACGCGCACCGCGGGCAACGCGCCCGCGAGCTCGACTGCGACCCGCGCTCCGACCCCGTCGGAATCGGTACCGCCCGTCGTCACCAATACCCGAGTCACGTCCGGTCCGATCGGAGCCCGCGTGAGGCTGCGCAGCCCGGCGTCGACGAGCGCGTACGGCGCGCCCGCGACAACGACCGCGGTCGCCGTGTGCACGCGCGCGTCGGCACCCGGGTCGGGATCGACCACGAGGTCGACGGCGAGATCGCGTTCCAGGTCGTCGATCGCGATCACCAGATCAGCGCGGAAGCGCGTACGGTCGTCGGCCCGGACGCGATACGAGTCGACGAGCACGATCTCGCCCGTCACGGCCTCGTCGCCGAGGACACGCGCTTCGACGGACAACCCCAGCGCGACGAGCTGGCGGGCCAGACCCTCGACCCGCCGACGATGACCGAGTCCGATACCCGGACCCTCGCTGAACGCGCAGACGATGTTCACGCGGTCACAGCTTGCCCGCGAACGAGCGCACTACACCATGTCCCACATCACGACATCATCCGCTTCGATGTCGGTGCGCGCGACGCGACCCACGAGGAGCTCGATGAACTTGGGCTTCACGCCGTGCCCCGGTCGCTTCACGGTGAGCATCTCGTCGGTGATCGCCGTTCCCGTCGGGATGTCGGTGGCGGCGACGACGGAACGGCGCGCCTTGGCGTACATCTCCTCGGCCTCTTCCGGCGCGGGTCCGCGTTTGACGCCGTCGCCGAGCGCCGCTTCCGTGGCGCGGATGTGCACGACCAGGTCATGCAGCTCCCGGGGTTCGGCCGCGAAGGGATGGTCGGGACCGCGCATGGTCCGGTCGAGTGTGTAGTGCTTCTCCACGATGCACGCGCCGAGTGCCACTGCGGCGGCCGCGATATGCGTTCCATGCGTGTGGTCGGAAAGACCGACGGGCACGCCGAATGCGGCCTGCATGACGGGGATCGAGCGCAGGTTCATCACGTGCGCGGGTGCCGGGTAGAGCGACGCGCACTGGAGCAGGGCGATCTCCTCGCAGCCGGCGTCGCGCGCCGCCACGACCGCCTCTTCGATCTCGCCGAGCGTCGCCATGCCGGTCGACAGGATCAGCGGACGCTGACGGGCGGCCGCGTAACGGATGAACGGCAGATCGACCAGCTCGAACGACGCGATCTTGAACGCGCCGACATCGAGCGCGTCGAGCTCGTCGACGGCCTGGCGATCGAACGGGGACGACATGAACTCAACGCCGCGGTCGCGACAGTGTTCGGCCAGGATCGGTTGCCACTCGCGCGGCAACGCGATCTCGTCGAGTAGCTCGTGCGCGGGTTTGGCGGCGAGCTCGTCGTCGAGGAAGTCGAACCGCGGAGTCTTCGTCGAGTACAACGTGCGGCCCGAATAGGTCTGGAACTTCACCGCGTCGACGCCGGCTTCCGCCGCGACGTCGATCAGCTTGCGCGCGATGCCGAGGTCGCGGTTGTGGTTCGATCCCGCCTCGGCAATCACGTAGCACGGGTGTCCCGGCCCGACCGGCCGGCCGCTGACCGAGATGTCGTCAACCGGGGTGGTGCCCATCGACTCAGATCGGCCGAAATGCCGCCGAATTGAGACCTGTGATCCCGTATGGCCGGCAACTCGTCGAGGCCGACGACATCGCGGCGGTCGTCGATGTGCTCGGCAGCGACTGGCTGACCGGTGGGCCCCGCATCGACGACTTCGAACGGGCGCTCTGCGCGCAGACCGGGGCCGCGCACGCGGTCGCGTTCGCCAACGGCACGGCCGCGCTGCACGGCGCGCTCTCGGCGGCCGGTATCGGACCCGCCGATCGTGTCCTCACCTCGCCACTGTCGTTCGTTGCCAGCGCGAACTGCGCCCGCTTCGTCGGTGCGCACACCGACTTCGTCGACATCGACCCGAAGACCTTGAATCTCGACCCGGCCGCGGTCGGTGCGTGCGACGCGTTGGTCGCCGTGCATTACTCGGGGTTGCCGGTCGACCTCACGTCGATTCCCACCCGACCCCGCGTGGTCGTCGAGGATGCCGCACACGCGCTCGGCGCGTCGACACCCGACGGTCCGGTCGGCAACTGCGCGCGCTCCGACATGTGCACGTTCTCGTTTCATCCGGTGAAGGCGATCACGACCGGTGAAGGCGGCGCCGTCACCACGAACTCCGGTGCACTCGCCGACGCACTCCGACGATTCAGGTCGCACGGAACCGTGCGCCGACCCGACCTCGGCGGTTGGTACTACGACGTCGCGACGCTCGGGTACAACTACCGGATGACCGATCTTCAGGCCGCGCTCGGCGTGAGCCAACTCGCGAAGCTCGAGCGGTTCGTCACGCGTCGCAACGCGGTGGCGGAGCGCTATCACGGGCTCCTCGCGTCCTTACCGATCGACCTGCCCCCCGTCGCGCCTCCCGGCGTACGGCATGCGTACCACCTCTTCGCGGTGCGGGTTCCGAACCGGCGGGCGGTGTACGAGGCGATGCACGCGGCGGGGATCGGGGTGCAGGTGCACTACGTACCGATCTACAAGCACTCGCTGTACGCCGACGGCAGTCGGTCGGGCGCCGACTTCCCGGAGACCGAGCGCGCCTACGACGGATTGCTGTCGCTCCCGATCTATCCCGCGCTGACCGAAGCCGACCAGGACCGCGTCGTCGAGGTACTCGAGCGATGTCTCGCCTGATCGCGGTCATCCAGGCGCGAACGGGCTCGACGCGCCTGCCCCGCAAGGTGATGCGCGATCTCGGAGGCCGTCCCGTGCTCGCGTGGGTCGTGGGAGCCGCGCGGGCGAGCGGAGTATGCGACGAGGTCGTCGTCGCGACGACGACCGATCCCGCGGACGACGAGGTCGCTTCGCTCGCGGCCGAAATCGGCGCCCGCGTCTTCCGCGGTCCCGTCGACGACGTGTTGAGCCGCTTCCTGCTCGCCGCCGACGC
>JAUZEI010000642.1 GCA_030839105.1 Actinomycetota bacterium | reverse complement strand
GCGGTGCAGACGTGGGCGGTCGTGGTCGCGGCGGGCGGTGGCTCCCGTTTCGGTGCACCGAAACAGTTCGCCCGCCTCGGCGCGGCCCCTGTGGTCGACATTGCCGTGGGTGTTGCGCTCCGCGCGTGCGCGGGCGGCGTGGTCGTGCTGCCGGACGGCACCGACTGGGCCGCGCCGGCCGGTGCGATTACCGCGATCGGCGGTGCGACCCGTTCGGCGTCGGTGCGCGCCGGACTCGCCCTCGTTCCGGACGACGTCGACGTGGTGGTCGTGCACGACGCGGCGCGCCCGCTCGCGTCGCCCGAGTTGTTCGCCCGAGTCATCGCCGCCGTGCGGGCCGGCGCCGACGCCGCGGTGCCCGGCATCGCGGTCGCCGACACGGTGAAGCGCGTGCGTGACGACAAGGTGGTCGAGACGGTGGCGCGCGACGACCTCGTCACGGTGCAGACGCCTCAGGCCTTCCGGCGGACCGCGCTCGCGGCCGCGCACGCCGACGAGGGCGTCGGGACCGACGACGCGACGCTGGTCGAGGCGGCCGGCGGCACCGTCGTCGTCGTCGAGGGCGAGGCCCGCAATCTCAAGCTCACCCGCGCGGGCGACCTCGACCTGGCCCGCGCGCTCATCGAAGGAAGTCCGCGCGCGTGAAGGCATCAGCATGAAGATCCGGGCGTGAGGAAGCCGGCATGAAGAACCGGGTCGGTCTCGGATTCGACGTGCATCGGTTCGGCGACACGCCGCCGCTGATCCTCGGCGGTGTCAGCATTGCGGACGCGCCCCGGCTCGCCGGCCACTCCGACGGCGACGCGGTCGCGCACGCGGTGGCCGACTCCATCCTCGGCCCGTGCGGCCTACCCGACCTCGGCACGCTGTACTCCGCAACCGACGAGCGATACCGCGACGCCGACTCCATGTCACTCCTCGCCGAGGTGGCGCACAAGGCCGCGCGACACGGTTGGTGGATGGAGAACGTCGACGTCACGATCGCCGCCGAAACGCCGAGGCTGGCTCCGCACGTCGAGGCGATGGCCGCGAATCTTGTCGAGACGTTGGCGCGCCTGCGCGAGCCGATGGGGCAGGGCATCGCGGTGTCCGTACGTCCGAAGCGCGGCGAGGGATTGGGCGCGATCGGTCGATCCGAAGGGGTCGCGGTCTGGGCGGTCGCCCTCCTTTCGCGCAGTTAGAACTCGTGAGATCCGGTGAGATGCGGTCGGTGAATCCAGCCGGCGCCCGCCCGACCGCCGATTAGCCTCGGCGGATGCTGCAGCTCTACGACACCGCGCAACGCGCGAAGGTCGACTTCACGCCGCGCGTCGAGGGACGGGTGTCGATGTATGTCTGCGGCCCTACCCCCTACGACGTCCCGCACCTCGGGCACGGTCGCAAGGAGGTCGTGTTCGACACCATCCGCCGGTATCTGCTCTGGCGCGGATTCGCAGTGACGTACGTGAGCAACGTCACCGACATCGAGGACAAGATCATCTCCCGGGCGAAGGAAGCGGGTACGACCGAGCCCGAGCTCGTCGCGAAGTTCGAAGGCACGTTCCGGGACGCGTTCGACCGCCTCAACATCCTCCGCCCCGACGAGGAGCCCCGCGCGACGGAGTGGATCGCGGAGATGACGAAGCTCATCGCCGACCTCGTCTCGAACGGCCACGCGTATGTCGTCGAGGGCCAGGGCGTGTACTTCCAGGTCGACACGCTGCCCGAGTACGGATCGCTCTCGCATCGCACGCTTGAGGACTTGCTCGAGAGCGCGGGTCAGCGCGTCGATGTCGACGAACGCAAGCGCGCACCGGTCGACTTCGCGCTCTGGAAGTCGGCGAAGCCGGGTGAGCCGGCCTGGGATTCGCCGTGGGGGCTCGGGCGGCCCGGGTGGCACATCGAGTGCTCGGCAATGTCGTTGAAGTTGCTCGGTGACGGGTTCGACATCCACGGTGGCGGCAGCGACCTCGTGTTCCCGCATCACGAGAACGAGATCGCGCAGGCCGTCGGCGCGGGCCACGAGTTCGCGCGGCACTGGGTGCACAACGGCATGTTGAACGTCGACGGCGAGAAGATGTCGAAGTCGCTCGGCAACTTCGTCACGCTCGTCGACGTCCTGGATCAGTACGACGCGCGCGCGTTCCGGCTCCTCGTGCTCCAGACGCACTACCGCAAGCAGATGGAGATCGGGGAGAAGGAGCTCTCGGACGCGGAGAAGGCGGTAGGCCGTCTCGACGCCCTCGCCCGCCGCGCGCGCGCCGGCGGGTTGCCCGGCGTCGAGGTCGGCGACGTCACGCCGTTCCGGGACGCCATGGACGACGATTTCGACACGCCCGCTGCACTGGCCTATGTGTTCGAACTCGTACGCGATGCGAACGTCGCGCTCGACGAGGAACTGCCGGAGACCGCCGCGATCGCGTTCGCGACCGTGCAGGAGCTCGCGGGTGCACTCGGGATCGAACTGCGCGCCGACGCGCCGGAAGCCGACGCCGAGATCGACGCCCTCGTCGGGGCGCGCGAGGCGGCGCGGCAGTCCAAGGACTGGGCCGAGGCCGATCGCATCCGGGCCGAGCTCTCGGCGCTGGGCATCCTCGTCGAGGACACGCCGCGCGGCCCGGAATGGCGTCACGAGTGAGCAAGGGCGGATCCGATCTCGGCGGCGAGCAGGTCGAAGGCCGGCGAGCGGTGCTCGAACTGTTGCGGTCCGGTCGGCGCAAGGCCCGGGCGGTCTATCTGTCGAACACGGTGACCCGCGACGACACCGTGCAGGAGATCGTGGAGCGGGCGGGCAGCGCGCTGAAGGGCGTCGCCCCCGAGCGGGTCGAACAAATGGCGCGCAGTGACGTGCACCAAGGCGTGCTCGCGATGACCACGCCGTTGCGCGCCGTCGACATCGATGACTTGCTGGCCGTGAAGAATGCATTTCTCGTCGCGGTCGACGGTGTGACCGATCCGCGGAATCTGGGTGCGATCATGCGCTCGGCCGAGACCGCGGGCGCGACCGGCCTGTTGCTCCCGCGTCACCGTTCGGCGCGCGTCACACCCGTGGTGGCGAAGGCGGCCGCGGGCGCGATCGAGTACCTGCCAATCGCGCTCGTCGGCGGCATCCCCGCTTCGATCGAGCGCGCGTCACGTGCCGGCTGTTGGTCGGTCGGCCTCGACGAGCGCGGCGACCGCTCGCTGTTCGACCTCGATCTCGCCGATCAACCGATCATGCTGGTGCTCGGTTCCGAGGGATCGGGATTGGCCCGCCTGACGCGCGATCGGTGCGACGTGCTGGTGCAGATTCCGATGCAGGGCAAACTCGAGTCGCTCAACGTCTCCGCGGCCGCGACGCTCGCCTGTCACGAGATCGCGCGCCGCCGCACAGCCCGACCTGTCTGAGGCACGAAGCGGGCCACGCGTCGCTGTCCCGACTCAGCGTTCGGACCGGCGGCGGCCACACAGACGACGGGGAGGTTCGACGCGCAGCGTGAGCGACCCATGAGTCTGTTGGCAGGTGCCGGTCGTGGGCGCCAGGGGCACCTCTTCGTCGCTGACCACACCTCGCCCGCAAGGGGAGCCGACGTAACATCGACCCCGAGGACGGCGCGAGCCGTCCGCGCCGGGTTAGCTCAGTCGGTAGAGCAGCTGATTTGTAATCAGCAGGTCGTCGGTTCGATCCCGACACCCGGCTCCCACCGGGCTCCCGGACTTCGGACGCCGCGTCCTCGGAACGGCGGTACGGTTGAGCGGAGCGGGCAACGGTTGCGGACACCGAGCCGTGCGCCGTCCCGGTCGGGAGAAACGGATGCAGCAACCGGAAGGCCGCCCGTCGGGGCCCGTTCGCGTCGCCCTCGTGAACGACTACGAGATCGTGTTGCTCGGTCTCGAATCGATGTTGCGACCGTTCCGTCATCGCGTCGTCGTCGTCGAGCTCGACATCGTGCACAATCCCGAGCAAGTGGTCGACGTCGTCTTGTTCGACACCTACGGGCACCCGAAGCTCGGGCTCGACCGGATCGCGGAGCTGGCGCGCGATCCGCACGTCGGTGCGGTTGCCGTCTACACATGGTCGTTCACCCCGCAGCGGTCCGACGCGGCGCGAGCGGCCGGCGCGCGTGGGGTCCTCGCCAAGTCGATGCCCGCCGATGCGCTCGTCGACGCGATCCTGCAGATCGCCCAAGAGGACGAGTTCGTGGCCGCGCAGTTCGGCCGTTCGGTGCGCCAACCGTGGCCGGGTTACGAGCTCGGGCTGACGCTGCGCGAGAGCGAGGTCGCATTGTTCCTCGCGCAAGGTCTTCGCAACCGCGACATCGCGACGGCACTCTGGGTGAGCGAGAACACGGTGAAGACCCACCTCAAGTCGATCTTCCAGAAGACGGCCGTGACATCGCGCGCGGAAGCGATCGTGCGCATCTCGAAAGATCAGAGCTTCAGTCCGAAACGACACGAGCAGCACGGCGCCGTTGACGGCTTCAAGCGTCAGCCGCGGACTGCACACCCGAACCGCTGATCTCTACCGCGCCCGTCGGCGCGGGGCGCGCACACCGAAATGCTTGTATTTGGTGCGTGGAGCGAGCAGGCTGGTGAGCCGATGAACGCAACACGGCTGTCCGCCCACGAACGCGCGTTGATCGACTTCGAGCGAGAGTGGTGGCAGCTCGGATCTCGTAAGGACGTCAGTATCCGCGCCCGCTTCGAGATGTCGGCGAGCAGCTACTACCGCGCGCTGCACGGTCTGATCGATCGCGCCGAGGCGCTCGAGTACGACTCGATGACGGTGCTACGCCTGCGCAAGCGGCGCGAGCAGGTCCGCCGCGATCGGATCGAGGGACGCCGCGCCGACCCGGGATCCCGTTGAACACACTTTTCCTGTG
>JAUZEI010000626.1 GCA_030839105.1 Actinomycetota bacterium | reverse complement strand
GAGCTTCTCGATCTTGACCGCGGTCGGATCGGTGCGCGGATCGGCGCTGTAGACGCCGTCGACACCCGAGTGCGTTCCCTTCAACACGGCTTCCGCGCCGATCTCCGCGGCGCGCAACGCGGCGGTGGTGTCGGTCGTGAAATAGGGGTTGCCGTTCCCCGCCGCGAAGATGACCAGGCGACCCTTTTCAAGGTGGCGGATCGCACGCAACGGGATGTACGGCTCGGCCACCTGCGCCATGGTGATCGCGGTCTGGACGCGCGTCGGCTGTCCCATCGATTCCAACGCGTCCTGCAGCGCGAGCGCGTTGATGACGGTGGCGAGCATGCCCATGTAGTCGGCGCGGGCGCGGTCCATGCCCCGGGTCGCGCCGGTGAGCCCGCGGAAGATGTTTCCCCCGCCGACCACGATCGCGATCTCGACGCCGAGATCACCGCGGGCCTTCGTGACTTCCTCGGCTATGCGCTGGACGACCACGGCGTCGATACCGAACCCGATCTTTTGATCGGCGAACGCCTCACCCGAGAGCTTCAGCACCACCCGGTGGTACCGGCTCGTGGTCATCGGCAACTCCTCTCGTGTGATCCGGCGGGCGATCGGCGAGTGCGCGGCAGCCGGCTATTCCTCACCGATCTTGACCCGTGCGAATCCTCGCACGTGCGCTTCCGGTCCGAGCGACTTCACGACCGCATCGATGGTCTGCTTGTTGTCCTTGACGAACGACTGCTCGAGTAGTGCGACGGTCTTGAAGAAACCGTTCAGCTTGCCCTCGACGATCTTGGGCCACGCTTGCTCGGGCTTGCCCTCTTCCCGGGTCTGCACCTCGTAGATGTCGCGCTCGCGCGCCACTTCCTCGGCCGGCACCTCGTCGCGGCTCACGTAGCGGGGCGCGGCGCTGGCGATGTGCAAGGCGAGATCGTGCGCAACAGCGCGGGCATTGGCGTCGTTGCGATCCACTCCGCCCAGCTCGATGATGACGCCGACCGTTCCACGGTCGTTCTGAAGGTGCTTGTAGCCGTCGAGCAGCCCGTCGGTGGTCTCGAACCGGAACACGCGGCCGATCTCGATCTTCTCGCCGAGGGTGCCCGAGAGGCCCTTGACGTAGTCGTCGACCGTCTCGCCGTTGATCTTCTTGGATCCGAGGTCGGTGTCGCCGTCGTCGACGACGAGCGTCGTCAGCGCCGCGAGCGACTGGCCGAAGCCGTCGCCCTTCGCGACGAAGTCGGTCTCGCAGTTGAGCTCGACCACCGCGGCGACGTTGGCGGTGACGAGCACCTCGATCGCACCCTGGTCGGCCGCGCGTCCGCTGCGTTTTGCGGCACCGGCGATGCCCTTCTCCCGCAGCCAGTCCTTGGCGCGTTCGAAGTCACCGTCGTTCTCGAGGAGTGCCTTCTTGCAGTCCATCATTCCGGCGCCGGTCATCTTCCGGAGCGCGGCGACGTCCTTGGCGGAGATCTCGGCCATGGGTCAGCCCTCGCTGCTCTCGCCGGCCTCGGGCGCGGCGGCTTCCGTGGGCTCCTCCGCGGTCGCGACCGCGGACGGAGGGGTGGACGCTTCCTCGGCCGGCGGCGCGTCGGCGGCCGCCGGCGCCTCGGCGGCGGGAGCCGACTTGGGCGCCTCCTTGGCCAGCCGGGCCCGTTCTTCGATCTCGCGCTGCTTGGCGGCCGCGGCGTCGCGCGCCTCGGCCTGACGGCGGTCGAACTCGGCTTGTTCCTCGGGCGTGCGCTGCGGCTTGGCGGGCGGGGCGGGCGCGACGTCCTCCGAACGCGTGCCGGCGCGTGCACCGCGACGACGCGCGATCTCGCGTCCCTCGACGACCGCGTCGGAGATGACCCGGCACATGAGCTGCGCGGAACGGATGGCGTCGTCGTTGCCCGGGATCACGTAGTCGATGATGTCCGGATCACAGTTGGTGTCGACGATCGCGACGACGGGAATCCGGAGCCGGTTCGCCTCGGTGACGGCGATGTGCTCCTTCTTCGTGTCGATGATGAAGACGGCCGACGGCAGCTTCTCGAGGTTCTTGATGCCACCGAGGTTGCGCTCGAGCTTGGCGAGGTCGCGGCGGACCTTCAGCCCTTCCTTCTTCGACATGAGGTCGACCTCGCCGGAATCGACCTGGCGCTGGAACTCACGCAGCTTCGCGACACGTGAGTGCACCGTCTGGAAGTTGGTGAGCATGCCTCCCAGCCAACGGAAGTTGACGTAGGGCATGCCGCAGCCGTTGGCGGCGTTCTCGATCGGTTCCTGCGACTGTTTCTTGGTGCCGACGAACAACACCGTCCCACCGTTCGCGACCGTCTCCCGCACGAATCGGTACGCGGTGTCGATGCGGTCCAGCGTCTGGTGCAGGTCGACGATGTAGATGCCGTTGCGCTCTCCGAAGATGAAACGACGCATCTTCGGGTTCCAGCGCCGGGTCTGGTGACCGAAATGGACTCCGGCCTCCAATAGCTGCTTCATGCTCACGACGGCCACGGCCGCGCCTCCCCTAGGTTTGGTCTACCGCCCGCGCGAGAGCCGATCGGTTGAACACCGTCGGCACCACCTTGGGATCACGGGCGTGCGAATGATTGATGGACGCCCCCGGAATGGGTCCGGAAGCCTCTCCAGTGTAGCGGTCCCTAGAAACGGCGAATGGGGCCCAGAGGGACGAGGTGCACCCCGATAGGCGCCCCGACGGAATCGACGAAGAGCTGCATCGGATCGACATAGGTGTCGCCGATACGCAGCCCGAGGTGCAGCACCCCGCCATCGTGGTGCGTCCCCGTTCCGCCCGTGGTCCCGATCGCTTCGCCCCGGCGCACCCGTTCGCCGGTCCGTACTCGAACGGAGGCCAGGAACGAGTAGGACACGCGGCGACCTTGGGCGTCGCGAACCACGACGTGGCGGGCGGCGCCGACGCGTCCGGCGAACACGACCGTGCCCGCTTCGACCGCCCGTACCGCCGCCCCGGGCGGTGCTGCGAAGTCGACGCCCAGGTGACCCCGCCCGTACCGGGTCAGCGGGGGCCGGAACCCGGCGACGACCCGGCCCAGGACGGGACGTAGTGCCGGGCGCACGGCAGCACGCGGCGCCGGGGGCGCGCCCGCCGCCGGCGCCGCCACTCCCACGAGGGCGGCGGTGACGAGCGCGAGCACGAGGACGGCGCCGCAAGCGGAGGAACGGGCGGAAGGGGGACCAGGTCGTCTGCGCATCGGCCGAAGCTACGGGCCCGCCACTCCGGATTCGCAGGAATGGAGCAGGTGTGCACGAACAACGTCGCCCCGCGCCGGTTTCGGTGCACACCTCTGGGCCGCTCCCCGCCGGGCGGGGCCGAAACTCCGGTGTCGATGCCGCGCTCGGGAAGCGGTTCGGACTGCCGCGATCGCAGCTGGAAGATCGCCTTGGTGTGGATCTGGCAGACCCGGCTCTCGGTGACGCCGAGGACATTGCCTATCTCGTCGAGGGTCAGGCCCTCGTTGTAGTAGAGCGTGAGCACGAGGCGCTCGCGGTCGGGCATCCGGTTGATCGCGTCGGCCAGGACCTGACGCATCTCCTCGGATTCGAAGGCCTCGACCGGATCG
>JAUZEI010000248.1 GCA_030839105.1 Actinomycetota bacterium | reverse complement strand
GGATCGCCTTGGTGGGGAACAGTCGGTTGGAGAACGTGCACACGAAGCGACCACCCGCGCGCACGACTCGAGCCACATCGCTAAAGACGTCGACGGGCCGCGTGAGGTAGTCGACCGAGACACAGCACGTCGCGTGATCGAAGGAGTCGTCGGCGAACGGGAGCACGGGATCCTGGTTGAGATCGTGCACGACCCAGGCGCGCGCCTGTGGGTTCGCGGCGAGCTCCTCGCCGTTCATCCCGAGCACCGTCAGCGACGCCGGGGCCTCGCGAAAATGTGAGACCCAGGAGCTCATGAGGTCGAGTACCGCACCGCGTATCGCGAGCTCCTCGTAGAGCGCGCCCACCGCCCCGACCGCGCCCTCGTCGATGTGCGTGACGTAGCGCGGATACGAGTAGAACGCGGCGTCGTCCGATTCGTCAGCGCGAGCGAAGAACGCGTTGGAATACTCGCGCGAACCCGATCCCGAGGTCATCGACCGGGATCGTAAAGGCCGTCGAACTCACGGCCCTGAGCTTGCTGTCGACATGTGGCGATGCCACACTGAGAGACGGCGGTTGGTAGGGGGATGGACGATGCGGACAGACAGGCCTTTTGCGGTCTTCCGTGTCGCGCGGAACGGCCCGGACGCTGGGCAATCGGCTCTCGGTGGAAATCGCGTCCGGCGGCCCCTCGCTGCCTACGTCAAAGCGCTTTCCCTCATTGTCGTTGCGATAAGTGTGGCCGGCGTGGCCACGCGCATCCCGTTCTCCGGGACAGGTGACGGCGCCGCGCTCACCGGCATTCACAAGATTCAACACGTCGTCGTCATCATGCAAGAGAATCGCTCGTTCGATCACTACTTCGGCACCTACCCCGGCGCGGACGGGATCCCGATGTCGAATGGTTCGCCGACGGCCTGTCTGCCGCATGCTCAGGGCAGCGGATGCGTGCGTCCCTTTGTCGATCATCGCGACTACGTCACGGGTGGATCGCACGGCGCGCTCAACTTCAAGGCCGACGTCGCCAACGGACAGATGAACGGCTTTCTCGCCGACTCCGAGAACGCGAGCGTCGGGTGCAGATTCACGGCGAACGCGGGCTGTCCCATCGACCCGACGAACGTCCTCGGGTACCACACTGCGAGCGACATTCCCAACTACTGGTCCTACGCGCAGAACTTCGTGTTGCAGGATCACATGTACGAGCCGAATGCATCCTGGAGCTTGCCGGAACATCTGTTCATGGTTTCGGGATGGTCCGCGAACTGCACGAAGCACAACGATCCCACGAGTTGTGTCAACGAGAACGACGCGCTGAACCCGCGCCCCAACAACTTCCAGGATCCCGCGCACGTCCCGCTCGAACCCACCTCGCCCATCTACGCGTGGACCGACCTGACGTATCTCCTCCACAAGAACAACGTGCCGTGGGGGTACTACGTGGTCGAAGGCACCGAGCCCGACTGCGCCAACGATGCCGCACTGACGTGCGCGCCCGTCGCCCAACAACCCATCACTCCGGGTATTTGGAATCCGCTTCCGTTCTTCGACACTGTCCGCAACAACGGACAAGTGGGCAACGTTCAGGGCATCTCCAAACTGTTCGCAGCGGCGAAGAACGGGACACTCCCGGCGGTCTCATGGGTTGCGCCTTCGGGTGACGTCAGCGAGCATGCACCCTTCGCCATCAGCCTCGGACAGTCCTACGTCACCAGCGTGGTCAACGCGATCATGAGCGGCCCCGACTGGGCTTCGACGGCCATCTTCCTCGCCTGGGACGACTGGGGCGGCTTCTACGATCACGTGGTGCCGCCGACGGTCGACCAGAACGGTTACGGGCTGCGGGTCCCGGGGATCGTCATCAGTCCGTACGCCAAGGCCGGCTACATCGATCATCAGACGTTGAGCTTCGATGCGTACCTGAAGTTCATCGAGGACGACTTCCTCGGTGGTCAACGACTGGATCCCGCAAACGACGGTCGTCCGGATCCGCGTCCCGACGTTCGGGAGAACGCCGCCGCCCTGGGTGATCTCACATCGGAATTCGATTTCACCCAGCCACCACGGCCCCCGGTTCTGCTTCCGGTCCGTCCTGCCACCACGTTGCAGAACACTCCTCCGTTCCCACCGAGGGCGTTTTCGGTGACCGGCGCAAGCGGTCAGGCGACGCTCAAATGGACTGCGCCTCTGACGAACGGCGGCTCGAACATCCTCGACTACGCGGCGGTCGTGCAGGACGGCTCGAACACGCTCCCGCCCGTGACCTTCGGTGCCGCCGCAACCTCCGGGACGGTGACGGGTCTCACCAACGGTCGCACCTACGCCATCCACCTCGTTGCCCGCAACGGGGTCGGTGACGGAATGCCCTCGATAACAATCGCGGTCAACGTCGGTGCGCCCACGGCTCCGACCGCCGTGTCGGCGAGCCCGGGGAGCACGTCGGCAACCGTTCGCTGGTCACCACCGACCACCAACAACGGCTCGGCGGTGACCGGCTATACGGTCACGGCTTATTCAGGGTTCTCTCCGGTCACGTCCAAGTCGTTCCCCGCGACCGCGAGATCCGGAGTCATCCCCGGGCTTCAGAGCGCACGCAAGTATTCGTTCGACGTCGTCGCGACGAATGCGCGAGGTGCCGGGGTTCGGGCCTCCACGCCGATCATCACCACCGGTACCCCGACGGCGCCCACCGCGGTATCGGTCAGTCCCGGAACTGGGTCGGCCACAGTGCACTGGTCGGTGCCAACCAGCAATAACGGCTCGGCCATCACGAGTTACGTCGTGACGCCGTACTTCCGGTCGAACGCGCTGACGCCGGTCACCGTCTCTGCCCCGCAAACCTCCGCGACTCTTACGCTCATGAACGCCCAGCCGTACACGTTCTCGGTCGCGGCGACCAACGCAATCGGGACCAGTCCGCAGTCGGGCGTAACCGGTGCCATCACAGTCGGCGCGCCTACGGCGCCCACCGCGGTCTGGGCTCGGCCCGGCAACGGCGCGATCACCGCGTATTGGACGGCGCCGGCGAGCAACAACGGCCATGCCATCACGGGCTACGTCGTCACCCTGGTCCTGAACGGGGTATCTCAGAATCCCCGGACGTTCGCGTCGACGGCAACGCATCAAGCGCTCGGCGGCCTGACGAACGGTCGCATCTACTCGGTCAAGGTCGCGGCGCAAAACTCCGTCGGCACCGGACCGCAGTCGTCACCGACAAGCGTCCCCATCACCGTCGGAGCACCGTGGGGACCGTCGGGAGTGAGCGCGACCGCCGGACATACGTCGGCGACCGTCCGATGGACCGCACCCGCGACGAACAACGGATCCGTCGTCACGGCGTACACGGTCACGCCCTACCTCGGCGCCGCCGCGCAAACCCCGACCGTGTTCAACTCGACCGCCACGACCGAGATCGTCGGCGGGCTCACCACCGGCAAGGTGTATACGTTCAAGGTCACCGCCAGGAACGCGCGGGGCGTGAGCCCCCAATCGCCGTCGTCGAACGCGGTCACAGTCACCTGAGACGGCGCGACCGGGAAGCACCACTCGACCGGTTTGCGGCGGGGCGCGTCCCCCGCTTCCGCCTCGAAGTGCGCTCAGCCGCGGAAGTCGGTCTGGACCGCAGTGGCGCGATTGAACACGGCGCGGACATCGCGCTCGAACCGAGTGGTCCACGCTCCGGTGGTGACGCTCTTTTGCGGTCCGAGGCTGCGAAGGTCGATGACGAGTGCTTCGTTGGCACTCACGAGCGCCGGAATGTCGCGACCGAGCTTTCCGGGCCACTTCACTCCCCGCAGTTGCCGATTCGCCCGCTCGATCGCATCCGCGGCCGGTAAGGCGGACTTCTCCGCATCGGCGCCCGTCGCGGTGGCGGGCAGAGCCTTGAGTGCGGTGAAGAACTTGCCGCTCGCGGCATCCGCGGGGCCGAGAATCCGGAGATAGAGACTCGCGAGCGGCGTCGGCGGGGCCGACGTTGCGGGTGGCGATGTCGGCGCCGAAGCCGATGTCGGCGGCGAAGAGTTCGGTGTCGCCTTCGACGAACCGGTCGTGCACGCGCCGAGCACGGCGCCGAGGCAAGCCACCAGGAGGAGTGAGGACGACATGGCTGTGCGGCGTGGTACGTCGGGAATCGGAGATGCGTCGGGGTCGCCGTCCAGCATGCCCGCCACGCTACGGGCATACGACAGCCGTGTCCTCGCAACGAGGTCCTCGGCGGAAGTCGGACGGCCGGATGACGACGAGCCACCTTCGGATAGCGTCGGCGCCGATGCGCCGGGCCCTGCATCCGTGGAACACGGAATTCGTCTGGCAGGACCATACCGGTGATACACGTACACCGAGCGTCGAGCCGTGAGCGGGGGCTGATGCAGATCGAAGCGCTCTTCCGGTATCCGGTGAAGTCGATGCTCGGCGAAGAGGTCGACGCGACCCGGGTGGGCGAGCAAGGTGTGGCCGGCGATCGCGCGTACGCCCTCGTCGACGAGGAGACGGGCAAGATCGCGAGCGCGAAGAATCCTCGCCGCTGGAGTGCGCTGTTCGCGTGTCGCGCCGAATACCTGGCCGAGCCGCAGACCGGTACACAGCCGGCGCCGGCCCGCATCACGCTCGCCGACGGCGAGACGGTCGACACCGACGATCCGCGGGTGCACGAGGTGCTGTCACGCGCGTTGGGTCGTCCGTTGCGGTTGGAGAACCGGGCGCCGGACGGTGCCGTGTACGAGAGCTATACGCCACGCCTCGAAGGCGTCGCCGATCCCGGGGGTGACACGGTTCACGATTCCCCCGTCGGAATCGTCGCGCCGGGGACGTTCTTCGACGCGGCTCCGTTGCATGTGGTCGCGTCCGCGACGCTCGCGCACCTCGCGCGGCTCGCGCCCGACAGCGCGTTCCCGGCGGCGCGCTTCCGACCGAACATCGTGGTCGCCGTCGCCGCTGAGACCGGTTTCGTCGAGAACGAGTGGGTCGGCCACTCGCTCGCGCTCGGGCCCGAAGTGTCGGCCTCGGTGTTCCTGGCGGCGCCCCGGTGTGTGATGACGACGTTGGCGCAGGCCGATCTCCCGCGCGACCTCGGCGTCCTACAGACCATCGCCCGGAACAATCGCTTCGACATCCCCGGCCTCGGGCCGAGCTCGTGCGTCGGTGTCTACGCGGTCACCGCGACCGGTGGTTTCGTCCGACGGGGCGACGCGGTCGCGATCACGTAAGCACCGATTACGTCCGCAACAACGCACCCAAGGGCTCGCTTCGGCACGGCGGGCACGGTAGCCGTCGGGACCCGGTCACTTCGCGGAACGAAACACCGAGACCAGGGCGGGACCGCCGGCGCCGAGCGCGGAAGCCGGGGCGGCGGGAGCGGGTTCGATCGGCGCGGGGGCGGACACGGGCACGGGGTCGGCCTCGGGCGCGGAGGCCACCGGCGCGGTTCGCGGTATCTCGGCCCAGATCGTCCGGCCGTCGGCCCCCGAGATCGTCGACCAACACACGGAGTGCTCGTCGAGGAGCCGTTGGCGGTGGTCGTCGAGATCGGCGGCGAGCAGTCCGCGGTCACGAACCATCAGCATGGTCGCGTCGGACTGAACGGTCACGACCACGAACACCTCGGACCGGCGGCTGCGCTTTCCGGAACCGGGGCTCTCGCCGAGGATGAGTCGCTCCACGACGGTCGCAACGAGCGCGCCGTGTTCGTCGTCCGCGTTCGAGCGACGACACTCTTGCGCAATGGCGGCGCGCATCGCTGCGATGCGCTTCGCGTCGGCGTTGAGTCGTAGCTCGAGCATCGAGAATCAGACCCAGAAAATCCGGCTGATTCGTTCGGTCGTTCGGGTCATTGGGATTCTCCGCGAGCGCATGCTCGGACGGAGGTTTCGCCACTCGCTCGCCACCGCCGAGGCGACCAGATTCCAGGCGGCAGGTCAACGCGTCGTCCACCACCGGGATCGGCGGTTTGCATACATCGGAAGAAACGCGCCCACAACTGAATGGCCGGAGATCCCGATGTAAACGTTGTCACAGTCCTTCGACCCGACCGACCCGACCGACCCGATCGCCGTCGCGGCCTGATGGGGCGACGAGATCCGGAGGTCGGTGGAGTCGGGAAGCTCGAGGCGCTAGCGCTTCTTGGCGACTCGCTTGGTCGCCTTCTTGGCGGCCGGAGCGCTCTTCGTGGAGCGTTTGGCGGCCTTGGCCTTCGCGGCGCGGGCGGCGCGGGCCTTCACGAGATTCTGCGCCAACTTGGCGCGGGCCTCGGGCGAGAGGGGTCGACGCTTTTTGGCGACCTTCTTTGTCGCCTTCGACGCGGTCGTCGCTCCGCCGATGGAGGCCGATGGCCGACCGACGGCGGGAGAAACATCTGCTACTTCGACACTGTCCCCGAAAAGGTCACGGGCGACAATTGCTGCTTGATACTGGTTGCTGGCCTCGACGATTTCCACTGAAGATCGTCTCAAGGTAACTCGGTAGCGCGGCATTTAGGTTCCCTTCGGGTCGGTCGACTGGTCATACCGTAAACGACCGACAGCATGAAATAGGACCCGGAACAACCTGTTCTCGGCAAGAACTTCTCCGCAAAGCGAACTATCGCAGGAAGCACCGAGATGCGCAATCGGGTAAACCGCTGCCGAGCGCGCATCTGTGCGCGCGCTGAAAGTTGACGAGCGAGGTTTTCGAGTCAACGCCCGTATTAGCCAGGCGTAAGCTCACGCCGGATGTAGCGGCGAAGGATTTGAGTAATTGCTACTGAGAGCCTGAACGCGCGTCGGGTACGGACTGCACCATGGGGAGCGGTTCGGCTGGTGCGATGACCGAACCGTGCAGCCGGGCGGACAGCAACCGCTGCCGGTCGGGCTCCCGGATGCGACCGGTCCACGCGCCGTGGCGCTCCCAGACCGCAGAGCACGCCGCGCACGTGAGCAACAGCGAGCCACCCGGCGAAACTTCGACGTCGATCTGGGCGCCGTCGTACGGGCACTGGGTGAGGTTCACCTCCGTAACCTCGGCAGGGAGTCCCCAGGGGTAAAGCACGGAGCACCAGGATCCTCTGCGAAGCCACGGCCCGCGCTACAGAGATCCCGGGCGGCGGCCGACAATGTTGGTGGCGCCCGCGACCCCCTCTACGCGCGGACGTCGGGTACGACGCCTCCGGTTCACGCATTGCCATAGCCGCCGGAGGCGTCGTCGCGTCCGCACTCGGTCGGCGGGGCTCGACCCGCGGATCAGAGGCCGGCGCCGACCCGGGGAATCGACTGAATCGAGAACTACTAGCCTCGGTTGATGGCCGAGGCCGGTTATCTGGGCCGGAACCGATACCTGCGTTGGTGGCCCAAACTGCTGTTGGGCTTGGGCGCGGTCGTGCTGTACGTCGACTCGAATCATGCGATCCAGTGGGCGACGCTGTTCGC
>JAUZEI010000618.1 GCA_030839105.1 Actinomycetota bacterium | reverse complement strand
GGCAGCCGGTTCCGGATGGGTGGCCAGCGTTATCGCGACCGCATTCACCCCACCCGCCGGGCCCGCCATCGCGGCCAGCGCAGTGAGCTATGCCGCGGGACCGATCACGAAGGTCGGGACCGCGACCTTCACCGCGAACGATCCCACGAACCTCACTGGCGTCGTCGCAGCCGTCACCGCGACGGGAATCACCGGCGACAACTCGGCAACCTGGAACCCGACAATCACGGTGACGCTCGCAGGCGGAATGGCGGCCGGCATTTACTCGGCCACGATTACCCACTCCGTCGCGTGAAGTGCGACAACGGGCGATCACGCAACCCGGGGCGCGCTACGCGACAGTCGCGGTAGCGGTATTCGTCTGGGCCGGCGGCGGCGCCGGCCCAGCCGGCGCGGCCGGAATACCACCAGCTGTCGGACACCCGGTCGTCCACGGGCCGAGCGTCGGGGTGCGGCTCATCGACGTTCCCGCACGCGCAGCTGCAGACCCTCGTGCGCGCCTGTACATCGTCGATCACGTCAATCCCGGCACGCTGGTTCGACGTCGCATCGAGATTTCCGGCGGCGGAGCTGCAGCTCATATCCTCGTCTATCCCGATGCCGCGACGATCGCCAAGGGATCGTTCCTCGGAGCCCCCGGACACACCGTTAACGACCTGACGAGCTGGACATCCGTCGCCCCGCATACCGTCGATCTCCGAGCCGATCACATCACCGACGTCACCGTCACGATCGCGGTTCCCTCCGATGCAGCGCCCGGAGAGCGTTACGGCGTCATCTGGGCGGAGACACGTTCCGCGCCGGTAGCAGCGGCGAAGGGGAACGTCTCCCAGGTGAACCGCGTCGGCGTCCGCGTCTATCTCTCGGTCGGGCCCGGCGCGCCACCGGCGGCTCAGTTCACGATCGAATCGCTGACCGCTGAACGTTCCCCCGGCGGTCAGCCTGTCGTCGTCGCCGCCGTGCACAACACGGGCGGCCGAGCACTTGACATCAGCGGAGCTGTCCGACTCTCGCATGGACCCGCAGGGCTCAGCGCCGGGCCTTTCCCCGCCACGCTCGGCACTTCGCTGGCCCCCGGCGAGACCGAACCGGTAAGGACAATCCTCGACAAACGACTGCCGCGCGGGCCCTGGGCGGCAGACATCACCCTTCGCAGCGGACTCCTCGAGCACAAGGCTCGAGCGACCATCAACTTTCCAGACTCCGGCGCATCGCCCGCGGTCCCCGTCGTCCCACAGCGAACAACGTCGTGGACGTCCCCGGCGATCGCCGCCGCGCTTCTCGCTCTTACGATTGCCTCCATCACGTTCGCACGACGACGCGGTCGCCCTCGTGTCGTCCACCGGCGAAGCGCCTAGTAGACGCTGTCGCCGGTGGTGAGGTTGCGCGCGTAGACACCGAACGTGCCCGGGCGTCCGTCGAGGATGTCCTCGAGATCGCGGACAAGGCTCATCGAGCTCGGAAGCGACCGAGAACTACGGCTGATGCTCGGCGAGGGTGTTCGTCGCGCCGTGGACCTGGGCGCCCACCCCGACGCAGTTGGTGTTGCCCGCGCACACGACGTTGCTCAGGTACGACGATGCGCCCGCCGGGCTCGGGCTCGAGACGTGCGTCCACACGCCTGCGCTCCAGCGCCAGATCGAGACGTTCGGGGGCGTGGAGCCGACGGCCCAGCACGTCGTCGCGGTCGGGCACGTGACACCTATCAAGATTGTGTTCGGCGCGGCGGGGAAGGGCTCGATCCTCCAAGAGCTGCCGTTCCATCGTTCGGAGAGAACGCCTGACGGCCCGCTGCTGGAGTGCAATCCGATCAGGCGACAGTCGTTCGCGGCGCGGCACGAGACCGAGTTGAGTTGGATGTCCGTCGCCGGAGGAATCGGGATCGGGACGATCGACCAATTCGATCCGTCCCATCGTTCGACGAAGCCGTTTGTACCTCCGACGCCCTGGACGACGTACGACCCGACGGCGAAGCACGTCGTCGCAGCCGGACAGGAGACCGAGGTCACGCTGTTGACGGAGTTCGCCGGCTGCGGAGCCGGGACGATCGACCAGGCGCTGCCGTTGAAATGCAAGAACAGGCGCGATTCGTGATCAGTGCCCTGATCCGACGTCCCGACGGCGGTGCAGTCGGTGCCGCTCGCGCACGCCACCGACGTGAGCCCCGTACGCATCGAACCCGTGGGATTCGGGCTTGGGTACAGCGTCCACGCGGTGCCGTTCCAATGCTCGATGAGTGTCGACGTCCGCGCCCCCGCGCTCCACGATCCGACGGCGAAGCAGTGCGGCCCGCTGACACACGCCACGGAACGGAAGACGCTCGAAGACGAAGCCGCGTGATCGGGGCTCGGGACTTTCGTCCACACGGACCCGTTCCAACGTTCGATCAACGTGCTCCCGCCGGTTCTCGTGCTCGTGAAGAACCGGCCGGCGGCGATGCAGTTCGTCGCGCTCGTGCACGACAGCCCGCCCAGGATGCCCGCAGTCGCGTTCGGTCACGGGCTCGGCGTCGGTGTGATCGACCATCCCGACGCGGCCGATGCTGCCGCCGGGCCTAACGTCAGCACGAGCGCGACGGCGACGGGACCGAGTGCCGCGAGGCGTAGGCCGGGACGGAGTGATGCGCGGGTCACAAGACCGCCACCTTCCACGACGGGGACCGGAACGGTGCCGGGCCACCAGGGAGGGTGTAGCACGGCGGGAAGCAACGGACAACCGTGGCACGTCGGTGGCACAAGCGGCCGTCGACGGCGAGCATCAATCCACCGTAAGCGTGAAGGCCGCCTCGTAGGCGGCCTTCGCTAGTACGCCCCCCGGGACTCGAACCCGGAACCTGCAGATTAAGAGTCTGATGCTCTAACCAGTTGAGCTAGGGGCGCAAGGACCGCACATCGTACTCCACGAGCCCGTACATTTCGGATGTGGATGTAGGGATCAGTGGCGCGAGTGGCCTGTTGGGCTCGGCGCTCAGCGCGTCGCTGCAGGCAGATGGTCATCGCGTACTGCGTTTCGTGCGCGGCGGGTTCACCGACGGCGACACGATCAGCTGGGATCCGGACGAGGGTCGCATCGACGCGCCCGCGCTCGAGGGGCTCGACGCCGTCGTCCATCTTGCCGGCGAGGGAATCGGCGAGCGTCGCTGGACGCCGGAGCAGAAGCGCCGGATCCACGAGAGCCGCACGAAGGGCACCGCCGCGCTCGCGGCTGCGGTCGCGAGTAGAGAGAACAAGCCGAAGGTGTTCGTTTCGGCGTCGGCGGTGGGCTACTACGGCGACCGCGGCGACGAGATGCTCACCGAGGACAGCAAACCGGGAACCGGCTTCCTGCCGGAGGTGTGCACCGCGTGGGAAGCCGAGACCCGACCTGCGAGCGACGCCGGTGTTCGCACCGTCATCCTTCGGACGGGCATCGTGCTCTCGCCGCAGGGCGGTGCGTTGAAGCAGATGTTGTTGCCGTTCCGGCTCGGAGTCGGCGGCAAGCAGGGCTCGGGCAAGCAGTGGATGAGTTGGATCGCGATCGACGACCACGTCGCCGCGATGCGAGCTGCACTCGACGACGAGCGCCTGCGCGGACCCCTCCTGCTCACCGCGCCCAACCCGGTGACCAACGCCGACTTCGCGCACGGGCTCGGGCACGTTCTGCATCGCCCTACCG
>JAUZEI010000247.1 GCA_030839105.1 Actinomycetota bacterium | reverse complement strand
TTCGTCAGGTCGCGCCCACGATCGAAGATCTCACCTCCATGCGCGTCCCGGTGTCCGATCTGATCGGCGACTACCCGACGGGAGCGTGGGGTGACGAGTCGCGCGACTACCACGTCGCCGTCCGCGTCCCGCCGAAACCGATCGGCTCCGAGCAACTGGCCGCGCGCGTCCAGCTCGTCGTCAACGCGCAGGTTCAGGCGTCCGGTCTCGTGCGGGCCACATGGTCCGACGACTCGACGCTCACGACGCGCATCAATCCCGCCGTCGCGCACTACACCGGTCAGGCCGAGCTCGCCTCCGTCATCCAGGACGGCCTCGCCGCGAAGGCCGCCGGCGACGACGCGACCGCGACGGTGAAGCTCGGCCGAGCCGCGCAGTTGGCCGCGCAGACCGGCAACGACGAGGCGACCTCGAAACTCGAGAAGGTCGTCGACATCCAAGACGCCGAGACCGGAACCGTTCGCCTGAAGCGAGGCGTCGACAAGCTCGACGAGATGGCGCTCGACACCTCGTCGACGAAGACCACCCGGGTGAAGCCGTGAGCACGTGTCCCAACGGTCATCAATCGGCGACCGACGACTTCTGCGACACGTGCGGAGCGCCCATCGCGCCGGCGGTTGCTCCGCGCGCGGCCCCGCCGGTTCCCGAGCCCCCGACGCTGCTCAAGAAGTCGTGCCCGAACTGTGGCGGTCAGAACACCGAAGACGCGCTGTTCTGCGAGGCTTGCGGCTACGACTTCACGACCGGACAGAAGCCACCGGCGACCCCCGCGCCGGGAACGGCGAGCACCCCGAACGCACCGGCGTCGGCTCCGCTGGCGGCGGCGTTCGGAGTGATCGCGGGCGCCGACTGGGTTGCCGAGATATGGATCGACCCCGACTTCTTCGCGGCGCAGCACGCGGCCGGCGTCTGCCCTACGGGTGGCGCGCCGACGGTGGTGCCGCTGAAGGGGAGTGAGGTGACCATCGGTCGTCATTCGAGCTCCTCGGGAACCGCCGTCGACATCGACTGTTCGGGGGACTCGGCCACGTCGCATCGTCACGCCAAGCTGACCCTCGACCACGACCGTTGGTATCTCGAAGACCTCGATTCGATGAACGGAACCTTCGTCGGCCCCCCGACCCTGATGCCTCCGACCGCGCTGACCAAGGGCGAGCGCCACGAGCTCGGCGACTCCGAGCGCATCTACATCGGGGCGTGGACCCGCATCGTGATCCGACGCGCGACGGCCGAGGAGCGGGGCGCGGCGTCGCTGTCGATCTGATCGACGACGCGCCGACCGACTACCGGACCGTCGGCGACCGGCCGCCTTCGACCGTCGCGCGCCACTCCGCGACGTACTCGTTGAAGATGGCCACGAGCTGGCGCCCGATCGTGAAGTACGCGTCGTCGTCGAGGTTGGCGAGCGACACGCGAACACTCCACGCCGGTCCGTCGAAGCCTGCGCCGGGCAACAGGACGATGCACGTGTCGCACGCGAGCCGGAAGAGCGGATCGACCGGTTCGTAGTTCGCGCCCAGCCAATCCGCGAACTCGGTTCCGTAGCGTTGTCGGGCCCAGATCAGCAGGTCGAGTTCGGCGTAGTAACCCGCGCGCAGCGGATCTGCACCGAGCGGGATATCCATACCTTCGTAGAGGCGAACGAGTCGATGACCGATGATGCCTCGGGTCGCGAGCTTGTAGCTGTCGTCGCGATCGAGGATTGCCGACGCCGCGAACAACGTCATCTGTACCTGTTGCGGTAGCGACAGTCCGGCGGTGTGATTGAGCGCGACCTGACGGCTGTCGGCGACCATGCGATCGACGAACCGGATGGCGCGCGGCTCGATCGCGAGCGTCTCGTACCGCCGGTCGAGCAGCTCCTTGTCGGCGTCGGAAAGCGCGCCGAGCCGCGCGTCGCAGACGTTGGTCTGCGAAACGGCGACGACCCCGAGACGCCAGCCCGTCGCGCCGAAATACTTGGAGAACGAGTACACGGCGATGACGTTGTGGGGGATGGTCGCCATGAGCGAGCAGAAGCCTTCTACGAACGTTCCGTAGACGTCGTCGGTCACGACGATGAGCCCGGGATTGGTCGTCGCCACGATCTCGGCAATGCGCGCGCTCGTCGCCGGCGCAAGCATGACTGACGGAGGATTCGAGGGATTGACGACGAACAGGGCGCGCACCTCGGGATCGGCGAGTTTGTCGACCTCCTCGTCGGGAAACTGCCACGTGGGGCTGCCATCGGCGCCCCGCGCGTTCGCATGGATCTCGACGACCTCGTAGTCGTAACGGTCGAGACGGGGGATCTCGAGATACGGCGTGAAGGCGGGCACCATGAGCGCGATGGTGTCGCCCGGTTTGAGCAGACAGTTGGCCGCCAGGCTGTCGAAGATGTAACACATGGCCGCCGTCCCGCCTTCGACCGCGAACAGGTCGAACGGCACGGTCGGCTGCTCCCGGGCGCACATCTCGGCGGTCAGGTACTCGCGCACGATTTGCTCCGCGTGCACCAGCATGCGATCGGGTCCGGGGTAGTGGTCACCGAGGATGCCGTCGACGAGCTCGTAGACCCAGGCGTCGGGATCGAACCCGAATGCAATCCCGTAGTCGGCGATGGCGATCAAGAGAGCAACACCGGCACGCTCGGGCTCGGTGTGCGCCCAGGCGCGAAAACGTTGTTCGATGCCGTCCGGTTGCGGTGCGCCGGCCAGACCAGGTGCATCCCAAATCCGCCGGGCTTCGATGAGGGCGAAGCTGCCGAGAGCGAAGAAGGCTTCGCGGGGTTCGGTCGCAATCCAATTCGGATTGCCACGTCCGGCATCGAGCAGCTCCGTTCGATGCTCGAGGCGCGCCTCGGCTGCCAACGCGGTGAGTTGCGTCTTGAGCTCGAATGGGCTCAGCTCCTCGAACCGCCGTTCTTCGGCGCGAGTGAGCCGGCGCGGATTCCCTGGCACGGTCACAAGTCTTCGGCCTCCTGCTTCGGCGACTTGATGTCACGACTTCGGCGAAGCGGCGTCGGCAGTCGCGTCCGCGGCCGGAGCGTGGAGAAGAGACTCGCATATGGGCGGTGTACACATTGCGATTGAGCGCCCGACAGGGCGAGGGGCGTCGCCTGCGTACAAGCTCGTAGGGTTGTGGCGCCGAGAGGACTCTCGATGCGGAGGCTTTCCGAGCGGTGTTGCAAAAACTCCTCGAACGCAACCCCTGGCGGATGGCGAATGCGATGCGGCGTGACCCTGCGCCTATACCGGTGGTCGTGTGCGTCGACGTCGAGCCCGACACGCGCCATGTCGCACGGGACGGACGGCCGCCCTGGCGCGGCTATGCGGCCACGGTGGAGTTGCTCGACGAGTGGCGCTCGCGCCTCGAGGCGGCCACGGGGCGACCGGTGCGGTGGGCATGGTTTCTGCGCATGGACCCGTCGATCGCGGACGGCTACGGCACGCCCGCGTGGGCAGTGGCACACGCGCCCGCGCGGGCCGAGCGGCTCACTCTCGCCGGCGACGCGCTCGGGTTGCACGTGCACTGTGTCCGGTGGGGAGCCGACGAGTCGGAGTGGATCGTCGACCACGGTGATCCAGACTGGGTGGCGCACTGCCTGGACGTCGGGTTTGCCGCGTATCGAGACGCCTTGGGTCGCGCGTGCACGCTCCTTCGCATCGGCGACCGCTTCCTCGACGAGGCCACGCTCGAGGTCGTCGCACGGCTGGGCGTGCGCATCGACCTCACAATGGAACCCGGGCTTCCGCCCCATCCGCTCGGCAATCTGAACGATCGTCGTACCGGCGTCTTTCCCGACTTCCGTGCGTATCCGCGCGTCCCTTACCGACCGTCGCGAACGGATCTTCGGGTTCCCGCTTCCCCGGAGCACGACGGCACCTGGCTGCTCCCCGTTACCACCGGCGCGGTCACCGACACGGAGGCGCTGCCGGCGCCGCCCCTGCACGCGGCGTCCATCGGCGCGGGCATGCCGGCGTACGAGCGACTCGGGCTCTGGCACTCGCCGGAGGTCTTCCGCCGCATCGTGCAGCAGGTGCTCGCCGAAAACCGCCGGGCGCCGTACCTGGTCGCGGTGATGCGGGCGAGCCACACGGTTACCGGCGCGCGCGACACGATTGCAGCCAACTTGGAGTTCCTACGCACGCATCCGCTCGTGTCGCGTTTCGCATTCACCACCCCCGAGGCCGCGCTCGAGGCGGCGACTGCCCCGGCCGGCGATGGTCCCGAAAGCTCGTCTTCGTGATCTCTGACACCGCCCCGGGCGGTGCGTTCGACGCGAAGGCTTGCGCAACCGAACTCCACGTCGAACCCCGACGGGCTCCGGCCGTAGAGCGACACCACCCGGTCGTCGCACGTCATTCCGTGTGCAGGACCTCGGCGGGATTGAGATGCGAGGCGCGCCGTCCCGGTGCCAGCGCGAGCAGGTTGACGACCGCGAGCGCGGCGGGCACGACGACGAAGATCGCCAGCAGCGCGACGGGGTGGACGAAACGCAGCGGCACGCGGTCGGCAATGAGGTGCCAGCCGGACTGGCCGACAATCACGCCGGCCGGGATCCCGACCACGAGTCCGGCGATCGCGATGGCACTTCCCTGCAGGTTGATGATCGAACGCGTGCTGCGCCGGGTCATTCCCAGCGCGCGCAACATCGCGAAATCGCGTCGACGACGGCGTACGGATGTCGCGAGCACGTGCGCGACCGCGGCCGCCGCAAGGAGCGCAAGGAAACCCATGAGCAGGCGCGGAAGAATTCGAACGTTGCGAAGATTGGTGAGCTCGAGCGGGACGTCCGGGGGTGCAGTGGTCGCGACGGCGTCACCCTCGGCTCGTGTGAGCCGAGCGAAGGCGGCGGTCTTGTCGGCGCCGTCGACAAAGCGCACCGCGACGACGACTGTCCGGTTGAGCTCGGCGGCTCTCGTGGCGGGGTCGATCGTCCCAAACGTCTTCGGTGTCAGCCAGATGCCTTCGTCGAAGCTGGCGTGCACATCGGACGGAAAGAGAGCTTCGCCGACGATGTGAACGCGGTGCGCGAGTGAACCAACGGTGATCGTGTCGCCGATTTTCACGCCGAGCACGTGCGCGGTCTGGGGGCCGATCGCCGCTTCGTCGTCGGCGCCGGGCGCGTCTCCCTTCGTCGTCTCGAGCTCGACCGATCCGACCTTCGGCGTCACGGCGAAGATCTGGACTCCGGCCGTGCCGGCGGCTTCCGAAACTTGTCGTCCGACGACGGCCACGCCGGAGACGTCGGGCACCGCCGCGATCGCATTGATGCGTGACCGCGCGACGTCGGCGCCGACGCGATCGGCCGGCTTGGGAGTGATGGCGGCATCCCAGGTGACTCCCGCCCGCTCGGGATGGGTCAGCGCGTCCCGCAAACCGTGATCGATCGTCGTGGCGGCGACGACGCCCAGCACCCCGACCATCGCGCCCACCAACGCGGGGCGTACCGGCGCGCTCTTGCGATCGCGGCCGCGGGGGAAGGCCATGGTGACACCCAGTCCGACGGTCAGTGGCGCGGCCTCGCGTACCCGAGCGCCCAGCCCCGAAGTGCGCTCTGTTCGGACAGGAGAGCGAGTTCCCGCGAGCCGCCAGCCGACGATCGCGGCAAAGCCGAGTACGCCGATCGTCGCGACCGCGATGCCGGCACCGAGCACTGTCCAGTCGGCGTGAACTCCGCGGTCCGGATCGACTTCCGCCGCCAACCCGATGGGGAACGAGCGCGACGCGACCAGCGCGGTCACGACGGTGAGCGCCACACCGACGGTGGCGACAACGAGATGGGAACACACCGGCGCGAGCGCGAAGGTGGGCCGATCGAATCCCATCGCGCGCAGCGCGGGGATGTCGTCGTCCAGCACCGACACCGATCTGCGTAGTGCTTGCGCGACGAGCATGAGCCCCGCGACCGCGACCGCGACTGCGAGCAGGGTGAGCGCGGTTCGTTCGACGTCAAGGGTCGTGTCGACGCGCCGTTGGATGGAATGCAGATTGTCGACCGGGGTGCCGGGCGCGACGCGCGTGCTGACGTCGCGCTGGAGCTGTGGAACATCGCGTGCTCCGTGGGTGAGTCGCACCATCGCGTTTTCGACCAAGAGGGTGCCTACGCCCGGTCCATCGAGAAACGCGGGCGAGACCATGACCATCCCGGGTACGAACAGGTACTCGTCGATCTGGCGAACGACGCCGACGACATGCAACTGCACCGCCGGTCCGTTGGGCGCGACGCCGGTCGTGTCGTCCTGGGTGGCGCCGTACGGCCGATAGTCGATGGTGGAGCCCAGGGGCAGACCGTTCTTCGCCGCCTCGGGGCCCACCACAACCTCGTCCGCCTTCGTCGCGTCGAACATCCGACCCTCGACGACGACCGGACGATCCACTTCGCGGAGCCATACGTGGTCCGAGGGAAGGAAGAACGTCGCTTCCTCGTCGAATCCCTTTGCGCGGCCGAAGGTGAGAGTCCAGCGCGCGATCATTGCGACCTCGGGCCGGCGCGCGAGCGCGCTCCAGTCGGCTTTGAAAACGCCGACCTGGCCGGGGAACACGATCGCGTCGGCGGCCTGTGTCCGATTCCGCAGCCGGGCGAACGCCGTGTCGGTCCGCCGAGCACCCGCGAGGGCGGCGACCGCGAGACCGACGGTCAGCCCGACGAGTACGCCGAGGGCGAGCAGTGAACGCAGCCGGGCGCGCACGTCGGCCCGGGCCCACATCGCGGCGCGAGCACCGATCCCCGTCACCCTGTCAACGTAGACCGGTCGTGCCGCAAACGACATTGGGCCAGCGCACCGTTTCGCGGGAGTGCCAGCACCCTCAGACGTCTATTGCGTGCGGATCCGCGAAGTCGTGCGCGCGTTTCAATCGGTGGCGGGCCAACGCGCGAAAGACTCGGCGGTGGATGGGTTGCAGCATCTTCCAATAGAGGAAGCCCGGGATTCCCTTGGGGCGCAGCGCGCCGACCTGGGTCAGTTCGTGCTCGGTGACCCGGTAGCCGAGCCACCCTTCCCCGGGAAACCAGTCGATGCTGCGCAGTACGAGGATGCCGGGGCCGCGGCGGGTGATGAGCCACCAGTCGACGTTCTCACCGGCTGCGATCGGGTGCGCCCGTTCGAGGTTCCACCGCTCGCCGACCAGCCGGCCGAGCACACTGCGCGCTCGCCACGCGAGGGAGAGCCCGTACCAGCTGTAGCGCCCCCCGATCCGGCCGAGGTCGGCGTCGAGACGCGCCGCGGTGTCGGTCGGCACCGCAACGTCGACACGAACCGTGTAGATGCCGTCGCGCAGGCCGTCTTCTCGCGAGAGAAGGTCGGTGTCCAGCGCTCGGGCCTGGTCGTCGAGCGTGAGCGCCAGCGCGTCGACGAGTCCGAGGGGCTCGATCCCGAACGCCTCGTCGGTGCGCGCCCGGTCGTGGACGATGACTTCGGTGACGAGGCTCTCGACGAGGGCGTGACTTACGCGGCGATCGACAGGAGTGACCAGATCCAGCCAGTAGGACGACAGGCGAGGAGTGAGATACGGAACGTCGGCGATGCGACGCCGGCGCAGACCACGAGCGCTTGCGTACGCCGCGATCATCTCGCGGTACGTCGTGGTATCGGCGCCACCGATCTCGTAGACGCCCGGCTCGACATCGATTGCGCCGATCAGATAGCGGATCACGTCGGCGAGAGCGATCGGCTGAATGGCCGTGCGGACCCACCGCGGACACACCATGAACGGTAGGCGCTCGGTCAGGTAGCGCAGCAGCTCGAAGGAGACGCTTCCCGCGCCGAGTACGACCGCGGCGCGCAGTTCGACGATGTCGACTCCGCCGCGCGCGAGCGCGGTGCCGACCTCTTGCCGGCTCACGAGATGCTCCGACTGGGGGTCGTCTCCCAGCCCGCCGAGATACACGATGCGCCCGACGCCGGCGGCCGCCGCGGCTCGGCCGCAACCTTCTGCGAGCTCGCGGTCGCGATCGCGGAAATCGCCCGCGCTCAGGGAGTGCACGAGGTAGTACGCGCTCTCGCAACCGTCGAGGGCGGCGCGCAGTGACGACTCGTCGGCGACGTCGACCGACTGCGCTCGGACTCCCGGTATATCGGGCGGGTGACGCGCCAGCGCGACGACGTCGTACCCCGCCCCCGCGAGCGCGACCGAAAGGGCCCTCCCGACGAACCCGCTCGCCCCGATGACTGCAATACACATCAGCCCGGATCTACCCCCGTGGGCGGCGAAAGCACGTTGAAGCTCGAAAGTCGTGTTTACTTTGCCGCCCCGAGGTCGGCGGACATCGCACGACGCATGTCCGTCACCTCACGCGAGCCGGTTGACGGCGGCGATCTCGCTGAGCCGTACTGCGCGCCGCGCCGGGATGGTCGCCGCGACGAACGCGGCCACCACGACGATCAATGCCGCGCCGCTGATCGTTCCGACCGGAACCGTGAGGCGAGTGAACCCGTGCACGCCGGCGGCCTGTGCGAACCCAATCCCGAGCACGAGACCGCTGACCACACCGAACACGACTCCTGCGACGGCGATGAAGACCGCCTCCCACTGGACGGTCAGAGAAACCTGCGCCGGCGTCATGCCCAAGACGT
>JAUZEI010000246.1 GCA_030839105.1 Actinomycetota bacterium | reverse complement strand
TGTCTGGGCAAACCACTGCGGTCGATCACGCAACCGTTGCGCTCCGACCTCCCGATCCTGCTCGGAGCCGAGGGCCCGAAGAACATCGAGCTCGCGGCCGAGGTCGCCGACGGGTGGTTACCGCTCTACTACTCGCCGTTTCGCCAGGACGTCTACACCGATTCGCTGAAGGGCGCGGCGGACGAGCCCGGCTTCGAGGTGTGCGTCAACGTGATGGGCTGTCGCATCGTCGACGACATCGAAGAGGCTCTCATGCCGACGAAGGCCGCGCTCGCGTTCTACATCGGGGGTATGGGTGCGCGCGACCGCAACTTTCATATGGAGCTGATGTGCCGGATGGGCTTCGAAGCCGAAGCCCACAAGATCCAGGATCTGTTCTTCGAAGGCCGGCGCGACGAGGCGATCCCGCTCGTCCCGACGCAGTTCGCGGACGAGATCTCTCTCGTCGGCTCGAAGGAACGGATCCGGGACCGCCTCGAGGCGTGGAAGGAAAGTCCGGTCACCACGATCATCCTGAACGGCGACCTGGAAACGCTGAGGACGATGGCCGAGCTCGTTGCCTGAGCTACGGCTTGACGAGTACGCCGCGGGTCGCGTCGGCGAAGCGGCGGGCGACGTCGGTGAAGTCGATCACGTTCCAGATCGCCTTCACGTAGTCGGGGCGCCGGTTCTCGTATTGCAGGTAGTACGCGTGCTCCCACGCGTCGATGACGAGCAGCGGCACTCCGCCTTGACCCACATTCCCCTGGTGGTCGTAGATCTGCTCGATGAAAAGTCGCTCGCCGAGCGGTTCCCACGACAATGCACCCCAGCCTGAGCCCTGCACAGTGGCGGCCGACTGGGTGAGCTGATTCTTGAATGCATCGAACGAACCGAAGTTCTCGTCGAGCGCGGCGGCGAGGTCGCCGTCGGGACGGTCGCCGCCGTGGGGGGAGAGATTCTTCCAGAACAGCGTGTGCAACACGTGTCCGGACAGGTTGAACGCGAGGGTCTTCTCCAGACCGACGATCGCGCTGAGGTCGTCGCCGGCCCGGGCGCTCGCCAGCTTCTCGAGCGTGGTGTTCACACCGTCGACGTAGGCCTTGTGGTGCTTGTCGTGGTGCAGCTCGAGCATGCGAGCGGAGTAGTGCGGCTCGAGCGCCGCGTAGTCGTAGTCGAGCGGGGGAAGCTCGTAAGGCTTCATCATTCCTCCAAGAGTTGCCGGGCCGCGCGGATGGCCAGAACCGGGTCCTCCGGGCCGGTCGTCGCGGCGAGACCTTCGCCCGCCGCCTGCGCGAACTTGTTGAGAGCCACCACGACCGCGAGTCGGTCTTCGTCCCCGATCCGGCGGATCACCTGGTCGAGCTCGCGCCGGCGCGCAGCCATGACGTCTTCCACGACAGATGTACCCATAGTCGTCAGCGCGATCACAACCTCGCGGCGATCGACGGCGGACGGCGCTCGCACGACGAGACCGCGCGTGACCAACCGGTTACACATACGGGTCATGGTCGACGCGTGAACGGCGAGCCGGTCGGCGAGCGCGCTCACCGTCTGCGGGCCCGCGGTGGCGAGCACGAGGAGAGATCGGAACTGCGGGAGCGTGACGCCCTCGTTCACGGACGACAACGACCGCGAGGTGATTCCAACCAGAGCGCGACTCGCGCGGAGTAGGGCGTCGACGACCGGGTCGGCCGTCGCGTCGGGCATGTCGACGGACTCGTCGTTCATCGACAGCTCCGAGCCACGTTCGGGTACATGGGGCGTGCACCGTCCTTTCGCCTGGTGATCGGACGCCGATCCTACGCGACAAGCCCTCGCGCGGACATCAGAGCCGCCGCTGTAGGAGAGGCCGACGCATGGGCATCGACTCGGGCTTGACCGGCGATGGCCCGCCGCCTACACAAGCGCCATGGCTGACCTCGAAGCGCGGCTCCTGGAGATACTCGGGCCGCAGCAGCTCCTGGTCGGTGATGCGATCGGAGACGACTACACGCACGATGAGGCCTTGTCGGCCACTCCGGTGCGACCTCTCGCAGTTGCGCGACCCGAATGTGCCGCGGATGTGGCCGCAATAGTGCGTGTATGTGACGAGCTCGGTGTACCCGTCACGGCCCGGGGTGCAGGTACCGGATTGTCCGGTGCCTGCACGCCGCGCGCCGACGGGATCGTCCTGGCGCTCGAGCGCATGAACAAGATTCTCGAGATCGACACCGACAATTACGTCGCGGTCGTCGAACCGGGCGTCAGCCTCGACGAGCTCGACACGGTCCTCGCGCCGCTCGGCCTCGTGTATCCCGTGTGTCCGGGGGAGAACAGCGCGTCGCTCGGCGGCAACGTCGCGACGAACGCGGGCGGGATGCGCGCGGTGAAGTACGGCGTGACGCGCCACCAGGTACTCGGCCTGGAGGCGGTGCTCGCGAGCGGCGAGGTCATCCGTACCGGTGGCAAGTTCGTGAAGGCGACGACCGGATACGACCTCACGCAGCTCATCATCGGCTCGGAGGGAACGCTCGCGGTCGTTACCGAGGCGGTGCTCAAGATCTACCCCCGACCGCTGCACAGCTCCACGATCCTCGTGCCGTTCGCGTCGGTCGACGAAATTGCGTCGGCCGTCCCGAAGATCGTGCAGAGCGGTGTCAACCCGCTTGTTCTCGAGTACGTCGACGGCGGTGGACTGTCCACGCTCGCCGCGAACGTCGGCCTCGATCTCGGCATCGGTGCCGACGTGCAGGTCGCCGCGAAGGCGTATCTCATCGTCGTGATCGAGCAGCACTCCGAGCAACGGCTGGACGAAGACGTCGAAGTTCTCGCGGAGCTGGTCGGCGAGCTGGGCGCGATCGACGTCTACGTGTTGCCGCCCCGCTCAGGCGCCCTGCTGCTCGAAGCGCGCGAGAAGGCGTTCTGGGTCGTGAAAGCGCTCGGCGCGAACGACATCATCGACGTCGTCGTCCCGCGCGCATCCGTGCCGCAGTACCTCCGGGCGGTGACCGCGATCGCGACCGAGCACGCGTCGATCATCAGCGCCGCCGGGCACGCGGGCGACGGCAACATCCACCTCTCCGTGTTCCAACCCGACGATGACGTCCGCCATCGGGTGATGCACGCGATCATCGCGACCGGCCTCGAGATGGGTGGCGCGATCTCGGCCGAGCACGGGATCGGCAAGGAGAAGAAGCAGTACTTTCTGGAGCTCGAAGATCCGAACAAGATCGCGTTGATGCGCCGGATCAAGGCCGCCTTCGATCCGAACGGCATCCTCAACCCCGGAACACTGCTCGACTGACTCGTCCGTGCCCCACGAACGCGAGCGAAGGAGATCATCATGAACGGTGCGCATGCGCTGATCCGGACGCTCGTGGCGAACGGTGTCGACACCTGTTTCACGAACCCGGGCACCTCGGAGATGCACTTCGTGGCCGCGCTCGACGACGTTCCCGAGATGCGGCCCGTCCTCGCCCTCTTCGAAGGCGTGGCCACCGGCGCTGCGGACGGTTACGGGCGCATGGCCGGGAAGCCCGCGGCCACGTTGTTGCACCTCGGCCCCGGTCTCGGCAACGGGCTGGCCAATCTGCACAACGCGCGCCGTGCCCGCACGCCGATCGTCAACATCGTCGGCGATCACGCGACATATCACCAGGCGCTCGATGCGCCGCTCGCCTCCGACATCGTCGGCGTCGCGCGCAACGTCTCGCGCTGGGTCCGAGAGTCGAAGGGGCCGGAGACTGTCGGCGCCGACGCGGTCGAGGCCATCAAGGAGGCGCGCCGCGGGGGTGTCGCGACGCTGATCCTGCCCGCCGACGTGTCGTGGCTCGAGGGCGCGGACCCCCGCGCCGAGGTGACGCTCGACGTCGTCGTCGCGTCGTTCGACGACGCGGTCGATCTCGCGGCCAAGGCGTTGCGCAGCGGTGAGCCCGCGGCGCTGCTCGTCGGCGGTCGAGCGTTGCGCGAGCGCGGGCTGACGGCCGCGTCGCGTATCGCGCAGGCGACAGGGGCCAAGTTGCTCTGCGAGACGTTCCCGGCGCGCCTCGAGCGGGGTGCCGGCCTTCCGGAAGTGGAGCGGCTCGCGTACCTCGCCGAGTTCGCGGTCGCGCAGATGCAGGACGTCCACCAGCTCGTGCTCGTCGACGCCAAGGAGCCGGTTTCGTTCTTCGCGTATCCCAACTTTCCGAGCCGGCTCGCGCCGGAAAGCTGCGAGATCCACGACCTCGTTCCCGACGGTGCGCTCGCGGAGGCCGCGCTCGAGGCGCTCGCCGACGCGGTCGGTGCTCCCGCCGACGGCGCGTTGCCTGCGCCCGCGGCGCGACCCGACCGGCCGACCGGCGCCCTCAACCCGCAGTCGATGGCGCAGGCGATCGGCGCGCTCTTGCCCGAGGGTGCGATCGTCAGCGACGAGGCGCAGACTGGCGGGTTGTTCGTCGCCGGTGCGACCGCGGGTGCGCCCCGCCACGACTGGTTGACGTTGACCGGGGGCGCGATCGGGCAGGGAATGCCCGTCGCAACCGGTGCGGCGGTTGCGTGTCCCGACCGCAAAGTCCTCAACCTCGAGGCCGACGGCAGTGCGATGTACACGCTGCAGTCGCTGTGGACGCAGGCGCGGGAGCACCTCGACGTCACGACGATCATCTTCGACAACCGGGCCTACGCGATCCTGAATCTCGAGCTCTCGCGCGTCGGCGCCCGCACCGACGGCAACGCCGCCGACCAGTTCGACCTCTCCCGACCGCCGCTCGACTTCGTCGCGCTCGCGCGGGGGATGGGCGTCGACGCCACGCGTGTCGAGACGGCCGAAGACTTCGTCGGCGCGTTGGAACGCTCGCTGAACGAACCCGGCCCGTACCTGATCGACGCGATCATCCCGAACCGTCTCTGACGACACTTTCCGAAAAGGAGCACCGCAATGGCGCACCGTTTCAACCACATGGAGCTCACCGTGGAGCCCGGTTCGCTCGACGACGCCGCGCGCCGCGACATCGCCGCGTTCTACGGAGAGATGTTCAACTGGACCGGTCATGACGTCGAGCTGTTCGACAAGCGCAACTTCTTGTTGACGGGCGACGACGGGTCGCAGCACTTCATCTTGTTGGCCGAGTCGAAGCGGTTCATGCAGGCCCCCGGGTACGACCACCTCGGTGTGCTGTGCGACACGCGCGAGGAGGTCGACGAGCTCCTGGAGCGGGCGAAGCGCTGGCGGGACAAGGACGACCGGGTCAAGATTCTCGAGTTCGACCACGACCT
>JAUZEI010000589.1 GCA_030839105.1 Actinomycetota bacterium | reverse complement strand
CCGAAGGCTCGACGCTGCTCGAGGCGTACCAGGCCCGTCGGATGAAACTCCTCGAGGCGCGCGGTTTCGACGTCTCCGGACTGTCTCCCGAATTGATGACGAGCGCCGACGACGTGTTCTGTTTCCCCAACGTCGTCGGCCCGATATATCCGGGAAGCGCGATCCTCTTTCGCGTTCGACCTCTCGGCGAGGATCCGGACCGCTCGATCAAGGACACCTGGGTCCTCGAGTGGCGCGCCCCGGAGTCCGGCGACGATCGGCGGGTCACGCCCAAGTTCTTCGAGAACTGGCGCGATCGCGACTGGGGTGAGATCACCGAGCAGGACTACGAGAACCTCGGGAACGTCCAGCAGGGAATGCGGTCGGCGGGCTGGGCCGGCGCCCGTTTGAACCCACGTCAAGAGGGCAACATCTTGCACATGCATCGCGTCATCGACGAATACCTCGTCTCGGGCAACGGTTACGACCGTGGTTGACGAGACGCCGAGGCACGAGGGCCGCGACCGGCGGGAAACCGCCCGCGTCGTCGCCGCGCTGATTCTCGTTGCGCTGCTCGTCGCATTCGTGATCGACAACACCCGCAAGGTGACGGTCGGATTCGTCGTCGGCGACCACGAGACCCGGTTGATCTACGTACTGATTGTGACGTTCCTCGTCGGCATCATCGTCGATCGGCTGTGGCAACGGGTGCGTCGCCGTCATTGAGAGTCGCGTCGACGGCGACGAGCGTCTTCGACGACACGCCGCGCGCAGACTCGCCTTCGTCTTCGGGCATCACCAACTCCCGCCACCCCCTCCGCCGCCGCCCCCGCCGGAGAAGCCGCCGCCGAATCCGCTGCTGCTCGATGACGACGGCTGGCTGGCATAGAGCGTGCCCGTCGCGACCGTGCCGAAGTGATTGATCGAGCTCGCGAGCAGGAGCGCGTTGAACGGCGCGCTGCCGTGGTACCAGCCCGTCTCGAGTTGCTCCGCGTCGAGCTGGGAGAAGACGCGCGCCCACTTCTCGGTGCAGCCGAACACGATCGCGTAGGGCAGGTATTTGGAGAAGATGCCGTGATCCTCGGCGAACTTCTCGCGTAATCCTTGGTCACCCTCGTCGAACAGGCGCCGGAACCCGCGCACCCGCGAGAACATCGCGCGCCCTTTGCCGGTGCGCGCCGGCATCCGGCTCGCAACCGCGAGCAGCGCGAGCGCGCCGAGCACGAGACCAGCCGGGACGAGCGCGAACGACGAGACGATTCCCACCAGGACAGTGACCCCGATCGCCACGACGAGCGCGCCGATCGCGAGCGCGGTCCAGATCTGACGGGTGCGGTCCGGACGGATCCGGTACCAGCCCTGGGTGACGACGTCGTCGTACATCGCACCCTGGATCACCGTCAGCTCGGAACGGAACTTGTACTTGAGGTCGGAGAGCTTCACCGACGGTCCGTTTCCGAACAGCGCGTTCATCAGCTCGGTCTCGTACGGCAGCAGGGTGCCCTTACCGGCGGCCTGCGTCGCGGTGAGCTCGTAGTCCTTGTCGAGGTCGGTGATGGTGAGCCAGCCCCGGACCGCGAGGTCGACGATCGTCGCGGTGACGTCGACGAGATTCGCGTGCTCGTCGACCAGCGTGCCCACCTGGCCGGGCAACACTCCGTCGGGGGGCACGAACTCGACAGGACCGTCGTCGCTGCGGATACCGACGAGTTCCTCGGCGCCGGTCTCGTTGCCGAACGCGGCGTCGGTTGCCGAGCCGGAGTACCGGCGGTCGCGGCCCTTGCGCCAGGCGAGCCGCAGCGCGCCGCCCACGACGAGCAACGCGACCACGATCGCGGGGATGAGCGTGTTGGGGCGCACCGCGAATGCGTCGGCGAGGGTGCGGCGTCGTTCGAGGATCGGTTGCGGATCCGGCACGATCGACTGCGGCGGGAGGCCGACGACGATCGTGAGCCCCTCTCCGCTTCCGAGACCGGTCTGCGCGAACGTGGCGGTGCTCGCAAGCGGCGTCGCGTGGGCACACGGGAGCGAGGCGCCCTGGGCGCCGGTGAAACACGCGGCCTTGGTGATCGGAGCGGGAGTGCTGATCGTCACGCCCGCCTGCGCGATCGGAACCGGCCATTGGTTGCCGATCGCGTCCCAGTTCAGCTCCTGGTGGTCGGGAAAGGTCTGCGGCGCGCCCTGGATGCTGTACGCGATCGAGTACCGGTGAATCCCGGTGATCGTGCCGGCGGGGTCGCCGATCCGGACGTGCAGATAGTTGCCGGTGTGACTCGTCTTGACCGGCGTGCTGTGCCCGTCGGCGGTCACGTTCAGGTCGCGGATCCGGTAGACGCGGTCGTACCGGCCGCTGCGGTGCTCGGACGAGCGGTCGTAGGCCTCGCGTTCGACGAGATCGCGAAAGATGCCGTGATGTGGTGCCGGCCCGAAGTCGTAGGTGATCTGTTCGTTCATCAAGAGGATGCCGTCGCGCTGTAACTGCATACCGACCTGATAGTCGGCGATGTGCTCTCCCGCGGTCAGCGCGACCGCGGGCGCGGCCAATCCGACGAAGGCGCCCGCGCCCAAACCGACGAGCGCAACGGCGACGAACCGCATGACGTGCCTCATTGCTCCGCCCGCCTCATTGTTCCGACGTGCCTCATTGTTCCGACGTGCCTCATTGTTCCGACATGATCGCGTCGTACTCCGCCGCCGGGTCGCGGTGCGCGTTACCCGAGACGTCCACAACGACCCTGGCTATCTCGAAGTTCGCCCGGAACGGCGCTTGGTAGCCGTCGGCGATCGCGGGTCCGACCTCGTAGCCGCACGTGAGTCCGCCGCCCGTGTAGGAGAAGGTCATGGGTGTGAAGTGCGGGATGTCGGATGCGCCGACCGCGTTCCCGTCCTGGAAGAGTTCGCCCCGTCCCGTGTACTCCGCTGTCTTGGTGAACACGAACGCCACCGTGAGTGCGCCGACCGTTACATCGACGTCGCTGTTGACGATGTCACGCTTCGCACCGTAGAGGTTGTGCACGTAGCGGAGACGGCCGTCGATGATCTGTAGCGTGAAGCCGCCGAGTACCGATCCCATCGCGAGGATCGTGCCTTCGGGGGAGATGTCTGGTGGCACCACGATCGATGCCGTGATGGCGTGCGATCGGTTGCGCACGTTCACGGCCACCGACTCCGGGACGGGTGCGCCGCCTGCGAAGTACTCGTAGCGGTTGCGGTCCTGGCGTGTCGTCGGGCGGGGATTCAGGATCGCGAACAGGGGGCGGTTGTCGAGCGGCAGCACGTCGTTGCGCGCCGCCTCTTCCCACCACAGCTCGATCATCGCCGCCAGCCGTTCCGGGTCGCGCGCCGCGAGATCGTTCGTCTCCGACGGATCGGCGGTGACGTCGTAGAGCTCCCACACGTCGTCGTCGAACGGGGCGTCCGGGTCGAGACCGTCGTCGTACATGGCGCCGAGCGGATGGAACGTCACCGCCTTCCAACCGCGGTGGTAGATGCCACGCGAGCCGAGCATCTCGAAGTGCTGGGTCTCGTGCGTTTCCGGCGCGTCGGCGCTGCGAAGGACAGACGCAAAGCTTGCGCCGTCGATCGGCGATTGCTCGATGCCGTCGATTGCTTCCGGGGCGGAGATGCCAAGCAGGTCGAGAATTGTCGGGAGCACGTCGACGGCATGGGCGAAGTGACGGCGGACCTCGCCCGCGCCGGTCATGCGCGGAACGGACACGATGCAGGGATCGGCAACGCCGCCTTCGTGCACCTCCCGCTTCCAACGCTTGAAGGGCGTGTTGCCGGCCATCGTCCAGCCCCACGGATAGTTGTTGTGCGCGGTCGGGCCGCCGATCTCGTCGATGCGCGCCCGCAGCTCGCGCCGGCCCGCGGGTGCACCGTTCATCAGGCGGCCGTCGTTGATCGAGCCCTTGGGTCCGCCCTCCGCGCTCGCGCCGTTGTCGGAGACCGCGACCACGATCGTGTTGTCGAGGTCGCCGGTTCGTTCCAGGAATGCGAGCAACCGCCCGATCTGGGCATCCGTGTAGGACAGGTACGCGGCGAAGCACTCCATGAACCGTGCCGCGACGGCACGGTCCTGCGCCTTCAGCGAGTCCCACGCCGGCACCCAGTGAGGCCGCGGTGACAGCTGCGTGTGCGCCGGAAGGATGCCGTTCGCGATCTGCCGGGCGAACGTGGCCGCGCGCCATTCGTCCCAACCGGCGTCGAAGTGCCCGCGGTAGCGCTCGATCCATTCCGAAGGCGCGTGATGGGGCGAGTGACACGCACCTGTCGCGAAGTAGCAGAAGAAGGGACGGTCGGAGTCGACTGCACGCAGGTCACCGAGGAACTCGATCGCGCGGTCGGCGAGATCGGCGCTCAGGTGATAACCGTCCTCGGGTCGCGTGGGCGGGAGCACCGAATGGTTGTCGTGGTAGAGCGACGGCACGAACTGGTGGGTCTCGCCGCCGTGGAAGCCGTACCAACGGTCGAAGCCGCGGGCGATAGGCCACGACGCGCGCGACGCGGCCATGTGCGTCTCGTCATCGGGTGTGAGGTGCCACTTCCCGACCGCGTAGGTCGCGTATCCCTGCGCGCGCAGGATCTCGGACAGGAAGCCGTTCTCGCGCGGGATACGTCCCCAATATCCGGGGTAGCCGACCGCGAGGTCGGCGACGCGACCCATGCCGTTGCGATGGTGGTTCCGGCCGGTGAGCAGGCACGAACGCGTCGGCGAGCACAGCGCGGTCGTGTGGAAATTGCCCAGCCGGATGCCGTCGGCCGCGAGCCCGTCGAACGTCGGGGTCGAGATGTCGGACCCGTAGCAGCCGAGTTGCGCGAAGCCGACGTCGTCCAGGACGAGCACGAGCACGTTCGGCGCGCCGGGCGGCGGTTGCTCCTCCGGCGGCCACCACGGAGTGGAGGTCCGCCAGTCGCGCCCGATGACCCCTTCGAAGCGCCGTACACCGTCGCTCTGCAATTCCTCGTCCATGCCCCGAGTCTGCCCGGCGCGATAGACCATCCGCATGAAACTCGGACTTCAGCTCGGTTACTGGGGTGCGCAACCGAACCCGTTCTCGATCGCGTTGGCCCAAGAAGCGGAGCGACTCGAGTACGACTCGGTGTGGACGGCCGAGGCCTGGGGCTCCGACGCCTTCACTCCCGCGGCGTGGATCGGCGCGCACACTTCGCGCATCCGCCTGTGCACGGGCATCGTCCAGATCTCGGCGCGTACCCCCGCCTCGTGCGCGATGCACGCGCTCACGCTGGATCACCTGTCGAACGGTCGCTTCACCCTCGGGCTGGGCGTGTCGGGCCCACAGGTGGTCGAGGGTTGGTACGGCCAGCCGTTCGCCAAACCCCTCGCGCGAACGCGGGAGTACATCGACATCGTGCGGCGGATCCTGCGCCGCGAGGAGCCGGTCGAATTCCACGGCGAGCACTATCAGTTGCCCTACGACGGTCCGGGCGCGTGGGGTCTGGGCAAACCACTGCGGTCGATCACGCATCCCTTGCGCCCCGACCTCCCGATCCTGCTCGGAGCCGAGGGTCCGAAGAACATCGAGCTCGCGGCCGAGATCGCCGACGGGTGGTTGCCGCTCTACTACTCGCCGTTTCGCCAGGACGTCTACACCGATTCGCTGACGGGCGCGGCGGCCAAGCCCGGTTTCGAAGTGTGCGTCAACGTGATGGGCTGCCGCATCGTCGACGACATCGAAGAGGCCCTCATGCCGACGAAGGCCGCGCTCGCGTTCTACATCGGTGGGATGGGTGCACGCGACCGCAACTTCCACATGGAGTTGATGAGCCGGATGGGTTTCGAAGCCGAGGCCCACAAGATCCAGGATCTGTTCTTCGCAGGCCGCCGCGACGAGGCGATCCCGCTCGTTCCGACGCAGTTCGCGGACGAGATCTCTCTCGTCGGGTCGAAGGAACGGATCCGGGACCGCCTCGAGGCGTGGAAGGA
>JAUZEI010000561.1 GCA_030839105.1 Actinomycetota bacterium | reverse complement strand
TGGGGTGCGGAGTCCGAAGAGGAACGCGCCGCCGCCGGATTCCGGGTCGACATGCCGGTCGGCCGGGTTGCGCGCTACCCGCGGGGCAACGGCGAGCCCGTCGCACCGCGCGAGTCCCGCATCGCGTAGGCAATCGGACCGCTCGCGCATCGCGGCGAGAACACGGCAAGGCACAGACCGGCCCGGCTTCGCAGCCGGGCCCCTGTGACTCCAACCAGATGTGACTTCGGGACCCGTGTGAGCGGAGATATGTAATCTCCCGCCAATGACCGAAGCGCCGCCCGGGGTCGATCTCGAACGCTTGCGTCCGTGGTTCGCCGCGCATGTCGACGGCGCGACGGGTGGCGAGCTCGAGGCCTCGCTCATCTCCGGTGGGCGGTCGAATCTCACCTACGCCATCCACGATGCGGAGAACGAGTGGGTATTGCGGCGCCCACCGCTCGGGCACGTGTTGCCGACCGCGCACGACATGGCGCGTGAATACAAGGTGCTGACCGCGCTCACGCCCACCGCGGTGCCGGTGCCGAAGACCAGCGCGTTCTGCGACGACGTCGCGGTGAACGATGCGCCGTTCTACGTGATGGAGCTCATCGACGGCCGGATCCTGCGTAACGGCAACGACATCGCATCGTTGTCGCGTGAGGAAGCGCGCCGCTGTTCCGAGGAGCTCATCGACGTGCTCGTCGCGATTCACGCGGTCGAATACGAAGCGGTGGGACTTGGCGACTTCGGTCATCCCGACGGCTACGTCGAGCGGCAGGTCCGGCGCTGGGGCGAACAGTGGGAACGTTCGAAGACGCGCGAGCTCCCGATCGTCGACGAGCTCGCCCGCAGATTGCGGGCGTCGATCCCGACGTCGCCGCCGCCGACGATCGTGCACGGTGACTATCGCCTCGACAACACGATGCTCGCGCCGGACGACGCCGGCCGGATCGTCGCCGTGCTCGACTGGGAGATGGCAACGCTCGGCGATCCGCTCGCCGATCTCGGCCTCTACCTGCTCTATTACGTGCGCGACGACGCGCAGACCGGGAACGTCGGCGCGACGATCTCGCCCGAGGCCGGGTTCCTTCCGCGCAACGATGTCGTCGAGCGGTACGCGCAGCAGTCCGGGCGCGACGTGAGCCAACTCGACTTCTACGAAGCGCTCGCCGCGTACAAGCTCGCAATCATTCTCGAAGGTATCCACGCGCGTTTCCTGATGGGGAAGACCGTCGGCGACGGCTTCGACCACATCGGTTCGCTCGTGGAAGTCATGGTGCAGGGCGCCCTCGACCAATGCTCGCGATCGTCGATCGTCGCGCTGCGCTCCTGAGCCCGCCCATCGACGCAGCTGCGGCCGCTCGACGCGCATCGTCGCCGCCTCATCGAAGCCCGGACCGAAGCCAGATCGAAAGCCAGATCGAAAGCCAGATCGGAAGGATGCGTCATGGGTGTGATGGACGGCGTCAAGGTTCTCGAGGTTGCCGAGCACGGATTCGTCCCGTCGGCGGCGGCGATCCTCGCCGAGTGGGGCGCGGACGTCGTGAAGGTCGAGAGGCCCACGGGCGATCCACTGCGGCACATCATGGCGATGGGCTTCGTCGCGGACACGGGTGACTTCAACTTCTTGTTCGAGCAATTCAACCGCAACAAGCGCGGCGTGGCCATCGATCTTCGCAACGACGAAGGGCGGGCGTCCCTCGACCGGCTGATCGAGTGGGCCGATGTGTTCATCACGAACTTTCTCCCGTCGGCGCGCACCAAGTTGAAGCTCGACCCCGACGACATCTGGGCCGTCAACCCGAAGGCCGTATACGCGATCGGATCCGGTCAGGGTCTCCAGGGCCCCGATGCCGACCAGGGCGGTTTCGACGCGGTGTCCTACTGGGCGCGGGGCGGCCTTGCGCACATGCTCACCCCGCAGGGCGGACCACTCGTGCAACCGCGCGGTGCGCTCGGCGACGCACCGGGCGGCGCGTATCTCGCGGGCGGTGTGGCGGCCGCCCTCTACAAGCGCGAACGCACCGGTGAACCGACGATCGTCGACGTCTCGTTGCTCGGTGCCGCGGTGTGGACCCTCTCCAACGATCTCGTGCCCACGACAATCCTCGGGGTGGAGCCGCCCCGCCACGTCGCGGGCAAGAGCCTGAGCAGCGTGCTCGTCGGTTCCTTCCGCACCGCGGACCAGCGCTGGATCAGCCTGAACATGCTCGACCCCGACCGCCACTGGGAGCCGACGTGCAAAGCGCTCGGACTCGAGGAGCTACTCGACAATCCCGACTACGCGACCGCGGCGCAACGTCAACAGCGCGCGCCCGAGCTGCACCCGATCATCACCGCGCGCATCGCGTCGCTCCCGCTCGCGGAGTTGAAGGAGCGGCTGTCGGCCCAGGACACGATCTACTCGGCGATCGCTTCGCCGGTAGAGGTCATCGACGACCCGCAGGTGCACGCGAACGGGTACATGGCACGCCACCCCGATCACCCGACTGCGCGGCTCTCGTCGTCGCCGATGCAATTCGACGGTCAGGGCCTCGAGATCCGACGGGCCGCGCCCGCCATCGGTGAGCACACCGACGAGGTGTTCCGCGAGATCGGTGTCGGCGACGCGGAGATCGCGCGCCTGCACGACTCCGGGGCGTTGACGTGAGGTCACCGCTTCCCGCGGCGCGCGTGATCTGGGGTGTCGGTCTCAACTATCGAGATCACGCGGCCGAGACGGGCCGCCCGCTGCCCGAGGTACCCACCTTGTTCGTGAAGTCGCCGAGCGCGGTCACCGCACCGGGCGAGCCGATTGTGGTTCCACCGCACGTCAAACAGCCTGACTACGAGGGAGAGCTCGCGGTCGTCATCGGTCGGAGGGCAAAGGACGTGCGCGAGACCGACGCGCTCGACGTGATAGCCGGTGTCACGGTCGCGCACGACGTCTCGGCCCGCGACCATCAGTACAACACCGGTCAGTTCAGCTGGTCGAAGTCGTTCGACACTTTCTGTCCGCTCGGTCCCGAGGTCGTCTCGCTCGACGAGATCGACCTGGCCGCCGGGCTCGCGATCGAGACCCGGGTGAGCGGCGAGGTCATGCAGTCGTCGAACACATCGCAGCTGGTGTTCTCGGTGCCGTTTCTCGTTGCCTGGATCAGTCAGGGCTGCACGCTGGAGCCGGGTGACATGATCCTCACCGGCACACCGGCCGGGGTCGGCGCGGCGCGTACGCCTCCCCGCTGGCTGGTCGACGGCGACGTGGTGGAGATCACCGTCGAGGGCGTCGGGACGTTGAGCAACCCGGTCGTCCGACGCGAGAGCGCCTCGCCGGACGAGACCTAAGGTGATCGGGTGACCGTCCGCTGGAGCGTCGAGCCGTCGTTGCACCGCCCGGCGATGATCGCCGCGTTCTCGGGTTGGAACGATGCCGCCGACTCTGCTTCCGACGCGGTGCGGTGGCTCGTTCGCGCGAGCGCGGCGCGTCCCTTCGCCGCGCTCGACATCGAGGAGTACCTCGACTTCCAGGCGGCGCGTCCCACGGTCGAGCTCATCGACGGCGTGGTCCGCACGGTCAACTGGCCGTCGCTCGCGTTCTCGGCCGGCTCACTCCCGGCGGGCGGGCGAGATCTCGTGCTGTTGCTCGGCGTCGAACCGAATCTCAAGTGGCGGACGTTCTGCGACGACGTCGTCGGCGTCGCACGCAAGACGAACTGCGAGATGATCGTCACGCTGGGCGCCCTGCTCGGAGACACTCCGCACTCGCGCCCGATCAAGTGCACGGGATCCGCGACCGACGAAGTGCTCGCCGCCCGGCTCGGCATGCAACGTTCGCGCTACGAGGGCCCCACCGGCATCGTCGGCGTGCTGCACGACGCCGTGCGCCGGTCCGGCTTGGCGTCGGCGTCGATCTGGGCGCCGGTTCCCCACTACGTGGCGACGCCACCCAACCCGAAGGCAACGCGTGCGCTCCTCGATCGGTTGAGCGACCTACTCGACCTCGGTCTCGACCTCACCGATCTCGACATCGCGTCGAGCGCATGGGAACGCTCGGTCTCGGAGGTCGTCGCGGGCGATGCCGACGTGGCGTCGTACGTCGAACGGCTCGAGACGCGCTTCGACACCGCCGACGAGGGGCCGGGCTGGGTCGAGACCGACGACGAGATCGCGGTCGACGACGAAGACGACGACCTCGACGACGACTGGTTCGACGAGGACGAGTTACCGTCGGGCGATTCGCTCGCCGAGGACTTCGAGCGCTATCTCCGGGACCAACCCGACGAGTAGGAGCGGCAGGAGCGGCAGGAGCGCCAGCGGAGCCGTTCGAACTCTCCGCGAAGCCGCACTTCGAACGGCGCAGCGCAAGCGACCAGGAGCGGCAGCGGAGCCGATCGAACCCCGCGAAGCCGCACTTCGAACGGCGCAGCGCGAGCGACCAATAAGGATCCGCACGCACGCGGGGTTCTCGGAAGAAAAGGCTAACCGAGGATGTCGCGGGCGAGTCCGTCCCAGAGGCGCGTCGACAGCACCAGTGACTCGGTGTCGACGCGCTCGTCGTTGCCGTGGAACATCGAGGCGTAGTCGTCGAACGACAGCTTCCGGCTGAACAGCCCGAAGCCGTAGGCGACGGATCCACCGCGGCGAAAGAAGCGGGCATCGGTGGCGCCGACGGTGAGGAACGGCACCAGCGCGGAGCCCTCGACCAGCCGCGACGAGACCCGGCCCATGGAGTCCCACAGCGGCGTGTCGGCCGGCGATGACGTCGATTCGTTCTCGTCGAAGGGAGTGATCTCGGTGCATGCGATGAGATCGCCCAGCGCGTCTTCGAGCATCGCCTGGATGTCGGTGCTGCGTTGACCCGGAAGCGTGCGGATGTCGACCTCGAGCTCGACGGAGTCGGGGATGACGTTCGTCTTCGTGCCGCCGTGCATCACCGTGGGCGCGAACGTGGTGTGGGTGCACGCGTGCGCTTGGCGCGCCAGACCGATGGGGAGCTCTTCGCAGAAATCGGCGAGCGTCTCCTCGTTCAGCA
>JAUZEI010000533.1 GCA_030839105.1 Actinomycetota bacterium | reverse complement strand
TTCTCGCGATCGAGCAGCTTCTGCGAGAAAATCGCGACGACACCCGCCTCGCCGTGCGGATTCTGACGAGGTCCGTACACGTTCGCGAGCGCGAGCACCGTGTACTCGAGGCCCCGTTGCTGGCGGTAGTAATAGAGGTATTCGCCGACGGCCTTCTTGGCCACGCCGTAAGGAGACTCGGGATGCTGCGCCGAGCTCTCCTTGGTCGGGATCTGCTTCGGGGTGCCGTAGAGCGTGCCCCCCGAACCGGCGAAGACGACCTTCTTCACACCCGCCGCAACCGCACCTTCGAAGACGTTCAGCGAGCCGATGACATTGACCGTGGCGTCGAAGACCGGCCGCGCTACCGAGACGCGCACGTCCATCTGCGCCGCGAGATGAAAGATCACGTCGGGCTTGCGATGAGTGATCAGTTCGACGACGGCCGGCGATGCAAGGTCGAGCCGGTGGAACGACAAACGGCGCTCGGGAAGCGCACGGGCGCTTCCGAGATTCGCGAGCGATCCCGTCGAGAGGTCGTCGACGACGTCGACCCGCCAATCCTCGGCGAGCAACCGGTCGACGAGTGTCGATCCGATGAACCCCGCCCCGCCGGTGACCAATGCCTGCATCGCTGGAAACTCCTACTCGCGCTCGGCGGGCACGCGCCCGCCGGAGATCCGAGCGCCGGACGCCACCGTCGCCCCCGAGCCGATGATCGTCTCGGCCGAGAGCGAGACATCGGGCTTGAGCACCGCATCGGAGCCGACGACCGAATCCCGCACACTGCTGCCGTGGGAGACACGGGCTCCGCTCTGCAGCACCGCTCCGTCGACCTCGGCGCGCGATTCCACGACCGCGCCCGGGCCCACCACCGATGCGCGCACACGCGCGTCGGCCTCGATGCGGGCTCCGTCGCCGATCAGTACCGGTGCTTCGATCTGCGCGTCGGGCTCGATCGTCGCGCCGCCCTGGATCCAGACACCGGGCGATGCTTCGCGTGCGCCGGGGGCCGGAGGATTCGACAGCCGCCCCGCGAGCGCGTCGGCGTGTGCCTCGAGATACTTCTGCGGGGTTCCGATGTCGAGCCAGTACGCGTCGCTCTGATAGCCGAACAACAGACCCGGCTCCGCGAGCATGCGGGGGAAGGTCTCGCGCTCGACCGACACATTGAGGCGGGGCGGGATCCGCTGCAGGAATGCGGGCTCGAGCACGTAGGTGCCCGCGTTGATCCAGTTGCTCGGCGCTTTGCCCGGAGCCGGCTTCTCCACGAATGCGATGACGCCGCCGTCGGCCTGGGTCGGAACGACACCGAACGCGCTCGGATCGTCGACACGGGTGAGCGAGATCGTCGCCTCCGCGCCGTTCTCGTCGTGGAACCGGACCATGGCGTCGAGGTCGAGACTCGTCAGGACGTCGCCGTTGCAGACGATGATGCGCTCGTCGATCCCGGCGGCTGCGAAGCCGATCGCGCCGGCGGTGCCGAGCGGTTCCTTCTCGATCGCGTAGCGCAGCACCACGTCGCCGAACACATCTCGTCCGGAGCCGTCGTCGGCGAAGTGTTGGTGGAACGCGTCGGGCAGGTAGCCCATCGACAACACGACTTCGTCCACGCCGTGTGCCGCGAGCCACGTGAGCTGGCGCTCGAGGTGGGGTTGATTCGCGATCGACAACAGCGGCTTGGGAGTCGTGTACGTCAGGGGCCGGAGCCGCGTTCCCTCGCCCCCGACGAGGACGACCGCTTTCACGGCTGTGGCGTGGTCGTCGGGGTCACCGCGTTGGGTGCCGCCGTCGTGCCGGTCGCGGGCTTGGTCGTCGGGGGGACGATCGGCGGCACGGTCGTCGCCGCGCCGGTCCGGGGAGCAGTCTCGACGTTCAACGCGTTAGCGAGGTTCTTCACCGACGGCGGGTCACCGATACTCGCGATCGACTTGCCCTGAGGCAGGAACGCGATCACGACGATGTCACCGTCGTTCAGCTTGTAGTTGCGCGGGTTCCCCGTCTGGACCGTGTACTTCTGCTTGCCATTGGTGCCGTTCCACTTGCCGACCTCCCATTGCAGGGTGCCGGTCGCGCTGCCGCACTTGTCGCCGTTCTTCACCGTGGTACCGAGGAACGAGTAACCCGTCGACGACAGCTTCCAACCCCCGAAGTCGAAATACGTCCCGACCGTGGCGTTCTTTCCGGCCTCGTCAGAGGTCACCGGCTCCATGTGGATCACACCGTCGTCGTGACTGTGCAGACCTGCGTACACGCTGGGATTGCTCGCCCGGGACGGGCTGCCCGAGGCGCTCGCGTTCGGCCAGTTCCAGACCCCGGATCCAGGCGTGTCGCCCATCCAGTGGTCGCAGTCGTACATACCGAGGGCCGCGTGCCAGTGGGTGTCTTTCTTGGTGCCGGACGCGTTCTGCAGGAAGGGACCGACCGGTGTCGGCGCCGTGGCCCGGGCGTAGATGACCAGCGCTACACCCAAGATGACCACGAACGCAGTGAGTCCGTACCACCAGGTGTTGTGTCGGGACCGCTTGGCGGACCGTACAGCGGCGCGCTTGCGCTTCGCTCGAGAGGCGTTGGTCACGACGAGCAGGTTACCCGCGGGGAGGGTCCGCCCTGACCGCATGCCAGGCATGGTGGGCCATCGCCAGACCGCACCGGGCCAGGAGATACAGCGCCGCGAACGGGAGGAACACCGCGGCCGCGCCGGTGAGCCGACCGCGTGCGAACCTCCATGCAGAGCGATGGTGCTGGGCGAGCATCCGGTAGGGATGCTGCGAGGTGCTGGCGCCTTGTACGTGCGTCACTCCGCCCGCGGGCTCGTACGCCACGTCGAAGCCCGCGCTACGAATGCGCCGACAGAGATCCAGGTCCTCCATGTACATGAAGTAGCGCTCGTCCCACCCGCCGACCGCGTCGAGGGCGGCACGCCGCAACCAGATCGCGGCGCCCGACACCCAGTCGACCGAACGGGCCTGCGCGGGATCGGCGTCGAGCTCGCGGTAGCGCGCGGTGAACGGGTTGGCGGGCCACCACAGGCCGAACAGCCCGTGCGCCACGGCGATCGGAACGCTCGGCGACTTCCGCGCCGACGGGTAGTCGGAGCCGTCGAGATTGCGGATGCGCGGACCGGCGGCGCCCAGGCGGGTTTCGTCGTCGAAGCGGGCGAGCATCGCCTTGGCCGTGCCGCGTTCAATCGTCAGATCCGAATTGAAGACCGCGACGACGGGCGAGCGCGTGGCGGCGATGCCGAGGTTCGCGGCGCGGGCGTAGCCGACGTTGCCGGGCGACGAGATCACGTGCACGTCGGGAAAGCCCGTCTGCAGTGCTTCGATCGACCCGTCGTGCGATCCGTTGTCGACGATGATGAGCTCCACCTCGCCCGCGCTCGTGTCGGCCACGATCGACCGCACGCATTCGGTGAGCAGCGGACCGGCCTCGTAGTTCACGATGACGGCCGCCCAGGCGCGGGTCACGCGGGCGTCAGTCCCGGAAGCGGTACTTGACGAGGGTCCAAAGGGCGGAGAAGCCGTCGCGCCACGTGATCTTCTTGCCCTCGTCGAACTCGCGACCCGAGTACGAGATCGGCACCTCGTAGATGCGCACTCCGCGTTTCAGCACCTTGGCGGTGATCTCGGGTTCGATGTCGAACTTGTTCGACTGGAGCTGCAGATCCTCGATGAGCGAACGCTCGAGCAGCTTGTAACACGTCTCCATGTCGGACAGCGTCGTGTTGTAGAGGACGTTCGTGGTGAGCGAAAGGAACCGGTTCCCGATCCAGTGCAGCAGCAACATGTTGCGCCGCTCGCCGGTGAACCGCGATCCGTACACGACCCGCGCCCGGCCGCGCAGCACCGGTGCGAGCAGCTTGGGCCAGTCTTCGGGGTCGTATTCCAGGTCGGCGTCCTGCACGAGGATGAACTCGCCGGTCGCGTGCTTGAAGCCGGTCCGCACCGCCGCGCCCTTGCCGCGGTTCATGTCGTGCATGACGACGCGGACCGTGCTGTCGCCGAGTTGGCGCAGCACGTCGCGTGTGCCGTCGCTGCTCCCGTCGTCGACGACGATGATCTCGCTCTCGATGCCGTCGGGTAGCTCGACGGCGCGCATGCGGCGCAGGATCTCGACGAGTGTGTTGCGTTCGTTGAACACCGGGACGATCACCGAGAGCTTGCGCAGCTTCGGGACGGCAAGGTCGTCACGCGCGGCCATGAGCTCGCTCCTCCAGGTACCAGTCGCGCATGTGCGCGAGACCTTCCCGCAACTCGACTTTGGGTTCCCAACCGAGCAACGTGCGGGCCCGGGTGATGTCAGGCCGGCGGCGCGTCGGGTCGCCGACCGGCAGCGGCTCGAACACGACCTCCGAGCTGGAACCGGTGACCTCGCGCACGATGTCGACGAGCTCCAGCATCGTGATCTCGGTCGGGTTTCCGATGTTCACGGGTTCGCAGACGTCGGAATCGAACAGGGCGATGATGCCCCGCACCTCGTCGGCGACGTAGCAGAACGACCGGGTCTGCGTGCCGGCGCCGTACATCGTCAGCGCCTTGCCGTCGATCGCCTGGATCAAGAAGTTGGACACGACGCGACCGTCTGCGGGGCGCAGGCGCGGCCCGTAGGTGTTGAAGATGCGCACGATCGCCGTGGGCAGGTCGTACAGCCGCCGGTACGTCGAGGCCAGCGTCTCCGCGAATCGCTTCGCCTCGTCGTACACCGCCCGGGGCGCGTTGGGGTCGACGTTCCCGTTGTACGACTCCGACTGCGGATGCACGTCGGGATCGCCGTACACCTCACTCGTCGAGGCGATGAGAAATCGCGCGTCACTCGCAAGCGCGAGGTCGAGTGCGCGGCGGGTGCCGAGCGAGCTGACGTCCATCGTCTCGAGTGGAATGCCGAGATATTCGGGCGGGCTCGCGGGGCTCGCGAAGTGCAGCACGCCGTCGACGCCGCCGTCGACGGGAATCTCGTTGCACACGTCGGCACGCACGAACGTGAAGCCCGGGTGGTCGTCGAGATGCGCGACGTTCTGCAGTCGGCCGGTCGACAGGTTGTCGACCGCGACCACCTCGTCGCCGCGCGCGAGGAACGCGTCGCAGAGATGAGATCCGACGAAGCCGGACCCGCCGGTAATAACAATCCTTGCCATCTAACGCCGCCCGACCCCTTGATATGCGAAGCCTCGCCGGCGCATCGCGGCCGGATCGAGGAGATTGCGAGCATCGACGATCGCGTCGCCGTTCATGGCATTGCGCACCCGCTCGAAGTCGAGCCAACGGAACTCGTCCCACTCGGTGACGAGAACGACCGCGTCGGCACCGGCCGCCGCGTCGTACGCGTCGGCACACAACTCGAGCCCCGGTACGAGCGCTCTCGGCTTGTCACCCGCGCCGTGGTCGTAGGCGCGTACCTGCGCGCCCTCCTCGAGGAGGCGGCGCGCGATGAAGATGGCAGGCGAGTCGCGTAGGTCGTCGGTGTCGGCCTTGAAGGTGAGACCCCAGAGTCCCACCGTGACCCCGGTGAGACTCCCGCCGACGGCGTCCCGAACCTTGTCGATCATGCGTTCGTGCTGCGCGCGGTTGACGTCGACGACACCGGCGAGCAACTCGAAGTCGTAGCCCGCCGCGCTCGAGATGTGCAGCAGCGCCGCGACGTCCTTCGGGAAGCACGAGCCGCCGTACCCGGGTCCGGGGTGCAGGAATTGAAATCCGATCCGAGTGTCGTATCCCATGCCGATCGCGACTTCCCGCGCGTCGGCATCGACCGCCTCGCAGATGTTCGCGATCGCGTTGATGAACGAGACCTTCGTCGCGAGGAACGCGTTCGACGCGTACTTGATCATCTCCGCCGACGCGGGATCGGTGACGAGCACCGGCGCGTCGACTCCCTTGTAGAGCTCGCTGACGCGCACCGCCGACTTTCGGTCTTCGCAGCCGATCACGATGCGATCCGGGTTCTGGAAGTCGCGAACGGCCTGGCCCTCGCGCAGGAACTCGGGATTCGAGGCCACAGTGACATCTTCGGCACGCGCGCCGGCCTCGGACAGGACCCGCTGGACGAAGCGGGTCGAGCCGACGGGGACGGTCGACTTGTTGACGACGACGGTGCCCGGCAGGAGGACCGAGGCGATCTCGCGGGCCACGCCCTCGACGAACGAGAGGTCGGCGGACCCGTCGGCACCCTGCGGCGTCTGTACGCACAGGAACACGATCTCGGCGGTGCGGGCCGCGGTGGCGGCGCCGACCACGAACTGGAGGCGCTTCGAGGTGAGGCCCTCCTTGATCAGCTCCGGGAGCCCGAGCTCGAGAATCGGAACTTCGCCCTTTTTGAGGCGAGCGACCCGATCCGCGTCGATGTCGGCACATTGAACTTCGTGACCGAGGTGCGCGAAGCAGGCAGCGGTCGTGAGGCCGACGTAGCCGGCACCGATGACCGCGACCCTCACGACGCACCCCGCGCGAGGTGAGAGAGGAAGCTTGACATTGAGAATCGAGTCTAGAGGCCGGGGAAGTGGCCTAAACAGCTAACAGCCCACTTGTGGCGCTGCTGTGGCAGAAGTCGCACCCGGGGCCGACGAGCCGTTCGGAGCAGATGTGCCCTTGGTCGCAAACTGCGACGTCCGGCTCGGCGCGGCCGTCGTGCTCGGGCTCGTGAGGCCCTTGTAGTCGGTGCCGAGCACGAGGACGATATCGGCCCCCGCGGGCGCGTCGCCCTGGAGCTTGACCGTCTTGCCGATGCCACCGAGCCGCGAGAGCAGGAACTCGGCCTTGTCCTTCGCGCTCGACCCGTAGCGGACCTCGGTCACCGTGTAGTCGCTGCGATCGGCGTTCGTCGCGGCGCCGACCGGAGCGAAGCCCAGCCCGCGCAGCGCACTGTTGGCGCGCGCACCCAACCCGGTCTGACCGCTCCCGTTCTCGACCTTGACGTGAATGGTGGCGGGGTCGACCGCCTTCACCGACTTCCCGCTCCCGCCGCCGGAGGACGGGTTGCCGATGCCGCGCAGGCGGGCGAGCAACGGAGCCGCCTTCGCGCTGTCGAGCTCGAGCGCGTCCTGGCCGTTGAAGAAACGACGGTTCACGGGAAGCGTCTGGGTCTCGACGCCGCCGGGACGGTGGAACGCGTACGCGAGCCCCCGCAACGACGAGAGCCCGAGCTTGGGGTCGCGCTGGAGGTCTTTGAGCATCGAATCGAGCAGACCACTCGCCTTCCAGGGTGCCCGAGTGGCCGCGTGCAGGGTCTGCTGCGCGAGCGTGCGCAGGAAGTACTGCTGGCGCTGGATGCGGCCGAGATCGGAGGTGGGGTCGGTCTGCCACTTCCCGTTGACGAACGACTCGTAGTAGCGGGACCGCACGTACGCGAGCGCCTGGTCGCCGCTCAGGTGCGCGCACCCGGCGGTCGTGACGTTGAGGCCGCTCTTGATGTCGCGAGCCGGAGCGGCGAAGAAGATCGGGATCGTCCCGAGCTGGTTGACCATCTCTCGGAAGCCGGCGAAGTCGACCTGTAGATAGTGGCTGATCGGGACGTCGAAGTTGCTTTCGATGGTCTCGATGACCCGCTGCGGTCCGGCGTTGAACGCGGCGTTGATCTTGGCGTGACCCATCCCCGGGATCGCCACCCACAGGTCGCGCGGGAACGATACGAGCAGCGCGGTTCCGGACGAGGCGTCGACGTGGGCGACCATGATCGTGTCGGAGCGTTGACCGGTCTCCTGTTGCGCACTGCCGAAATGCGAAGCCTCCTGGGCGTTGTTGACGAACGCACGCGAGTCGGAACCGATCAGGAGGAAGTTGCCGCCCGACTGCAGCACCGAGGAGTCGATGTTGACCTTCTGGACCTTCGAGACCTTGCTCGCGGCCTCCGCGTAGGCGCCCGCGATGAGCCCGGTCATCAGCACGGCCGAGATGAGGAGTGCGGCCACGAATCGATGCAGGAAGGCGCGCGACGACAGCGAGTTCATGCGGCCGCCCATCGAGAGGTGCGTCGAGCGGGGCGTCGGGACATCCGTCGCCGCGGTCGGGCTCGTTCGCCGGTCATTTGGACGGACAACCGACCAGCGTCCCGCCTGTCTTCGGATCGACCGGAACGAAACGCGTGTCGACGGTCTGCTTGGCGACGGTCGTCGTCGTGGTCGAGTTCGCGGCACCGGTGGTCGAGGTGGTCGCGCTCGGGATGCTGACTCCGGTCGGCCGCGGAATCAGGTCGAAACCGTGCTTGAGCGAGTCGTAGTCGGTCCCGACGATCAGTAGCGCGTCGCCGCCGAGGGTGTTCTTCTCGGAAGCGGCCGGAACGAGGTTCGCAGTTCCCACGGCCGTGGCGATCGTGTAGCCCTCGTTGAACTTGCCCGGCGCGTATCGCACCTGGGTCTTGTAGTCGCTCTTGTCGGCGTCTTGCGCGTCGCCACCCGATTTGAATCCCTCGGCCAGGAACGTATCGAGCACCTTGGTCGCCGCACCCTTGACACCTGATCCGTTGACGACCCGCACCTTCACCTTGTTGGCGGCGAGCGGTTTCACGGTCGGCTTCTTCGGGGGCGCGGTGAACGTGGACAGGAGCGCGATCACGCCGGCCGCGTCGGGGAACTTCGAGACGACGCGGTTCCCGTTCGCGGGGTCGGGAATCGTCGGCAGG
>JAUZEI010000484.1 GCA_030839105.1 Actinomycetota bacterium | reverse complement strand
CGTTCGCGGCGGAGATCTTCTGCGCTCGGCGCCCGGACTTCGAGGCGCACCTCGCGCGCTCCGGCGTCACTCGGGAGACGTGGGCGCTGCAGGAGACCCCAATGGGCGGTCCGTGCGCGTCGCGCCTGAATGCTAGAAACGTAGATGGGTGCGTCACAGCAGTGGGCGGTTGTCGCAGTCGACTTGGACGGCACGTTGATCCACGGGACGACGGCGTGCCTGCACCTCGGAGACTGGATCGGCCATCGCGCCGTAATGGAGGAACTCGAGCGCCGCTTCGCTGAGGGCGAGATAGCCAGCGCCGATGTCGCCGACGGAGATGCGCCGTACTACGAGGGTCGTTCCATCGCAGAAGTTGCGGACGCGATGGCCGGAGCCCCTTGCATCGATGACATACGCGAAGGCGTCGAACAACTCGCGTCTCGCGGAGTCGATGCGTTGTTGTGCACCGTGACGTGGAGTTTCGCCGCTCAATGCGTGGCCGATCGGTTTGGGTTCTCCGCAGTTTCCGGCACCGTGATGCATGTCGACGGGAACGGACTTCTGGCCGCTCGGGTTGCTCAGTACTTCGAGCCTCAAGACAAAGTTGCCTTCTTGCGCGACTACTGCGAATCGCGCGACCTCAGCATGAACCAGGTCGTCGCCATAGGTGATGGTCAATCAGATCTCCCGATGTTTGATGCAACGGGGTTCTCAGTTGGGCTCAACGCTTCACCGGCCGCGCGCGCGGCGGCGTCGGTATCAGTGGAGAGTCATTCGTTTCTCGACGCGTTGCGTGCCGTTCCCGGTTTGCTCGACGATTGATCCGTCGATCCGGCGCCGAGCGCCATGACTGCCGAGCGCCGACTTCAGAACCGCCAACGCGTTGAACCCGGCGTCTCTTCGGCGGTACCGACTGCGGTCGCGGTGCGCGGCTTGACTTCGTAGACGAACCACGGCGGCGGACCGAGCGTCGGCGCGTTGAACGGCGCGGTGATGCCGGTTCCCGAGTCGTCGGGCTGTGCGGGCCATCCGCTCTTCGCCCACAACGCCGCGATCTCGGCCACGATCTTCGGGTCGGTGACCCGCCGAGCTTCGCCTGCGACCATCACGTCGAAGCATTTCGTGGCGACACTGATCGTGCAGCGCGGGTCGCGTGCAGCGTTCTTCGCCTTGCGGGTGCGTTCGCCCGTCTGGAACCAGCACGAGCCGGCGTGCCAAAGCGCGCCCACGCTCGTCACGTGCGCGCTTCCGTCGGCGTTCAAGGTCGTCAGCCAGAACGTCGAGCGGTTCGGCGAGCGCGGATCGTCGTGCGTCAGGAGGTCGGCGAGCTGCGTTTCTACTTCAGACCACTCGATTGTCGGCAGTCCATCGGCCTCACCAAGGTTTGTTGTTTTCATGGTTCTTGAGACTGCACCCCTTCCCGAAACTCATCGCGAGCCTGTCAGCGCGTCCACATAAACGCGGATCATACCGATCGGAGTGCATGCTGGAGGGTCGAGAGAAGGAACGAATAGGCCGTCTCCTGAGTGCCGGTCCGGATGGCTCCGGCGCTCACACGCGCGGTGTGTCCGGTTCGAGTCCGAACAGGACACGGCCTGTGGTCCTCCATTGTCCGAACCCGAGAAAGATGTGCTGGGTGCCCGCCTCGATATCGCGTGCACAACGCTGCAGCGGGTTCCTGTCGTAGATCGCGCCGCCGCCGGCGAGCGCATACACGTGCCCGACGACCGATCGGGCTGTTCGCGCCGCGTGCAGAGTCGCCATGACCGCGTTGGCGCGCTGATCAATGGTCACGTCGCTCCCACGGTGCACCGTTTCCCACGCGTCGCCGATCGCGTCGTCGACATACGCCCGCGCTGCTCTCAACGACGCCTCCGCACGCGCGACCTCCAGCTGTACGTGCCCGTCTTCGGCCATCGGCGGGCTCGGCGGTGCGTGCGACTTGCTGTGCGCCAATGCGATGAACTCGTCAAGGGCGCGCCGTGCGACTCCCAATGGAAAACCGGAGATCGTGGCGCAGAGCACGGTCGGGAAGGGCAGCCGATACAGCGGTCCGTCGAATTGCGCCGGCTCGTAGAACGGCATGATCGTGTGCCCGTAGGAAACGCGTGCTCCCGCAGCCGCGATGTCGTGACTCCCGCTACCGCGCAGGCCCGCCACGTGCCAGGTATCGATGATCTCGGCTTCCTTCGCGGGAATGAAGGCGAATCGCCAATCTGGCCGGCCGGGCGGCACAACCCGAGGCGCATCGCCTTCCATCATCATTACTCCTTGCATGAACCAGTCGGCGTGCGAGCAGCCGCTGCAAAAGGACCAGCGTCCGTCGATGACGAGCCCGTCGCCGTCGGGACGCGCAGTTCCCATCGGGGGAAATGCGCTCGACACGAGAAAGCCCGGGTTCTCCGCCGCCATCTGCTTCGCGACGGCCGGGTCGAGCCACGCGATGAACATCGTGGCCTGACCCACGAACACGTTCCAGCCCGCCGACCCGTCGGCTCGCGAGACTTCCTCGACGACGTCGATGATCGTCGACGGCTCGCATTCCGCGCCGCCCAACGCGGCGGGTACTCCCAGATGGAACAAGCCGGCGGTCAGTAGGCGACTGACGAGATCGTCAGGCATCCTGCGCAGCTCCTCGCCCTCTCGCGCGCTCGCGCTGATCTCGTCGGCCAGGGAATGAGCGGCTACCACGTACGGGTTCGTCGACATGTTCTCCTCCTCCAACGCCTCAGCGAACGATGCGTCGAGCGGACTTCGTAAGCAACGGTGCACGCTCCACCTCCGACAGTGATGCCAGCCCCACCGCAGGGCCTCCGGCAGGCCTCGGCTGGCGTGTCACCAGCCGTGTCGTCCCGAGGCGTGCTTCGCTCCGCAAGGATCCTCGGCGGACTCGCCATTGGCCGAGGCGAAGAACAAGCCGCGTGTCCCGCGCCGAACGGTGAGTTCGTGTAGCGAGACAACACGTGCGATTTGACTTAGCTTCGCGGCACGCTCGTCGGCGCGCGTCATCGGTCCGTGCCGCGCGAGTGCTGCTGAGGAGGGCTCCAGATGATGCCTGTCCGTCGTGCGGTACCTCGGTTTGCCGCAGTGCTCATTCCGCTGGTTGCGTTCGGATCGTTCGCGATCACGCGGTCGGGATCGGCAGTCGCTCGACGGGCGCCCGTGGATGGCGCGTCGTCCGTGTCGGCGGCGCTTACCGGGATCCACAAGATCCAGCATGTGATCGTGCTCATGCAGGAGAACCGGTCGTTCGACAGCTACTTCGGGACGTATCCGGGAGCCGCCGGCATTCCCATGTCGAACGGAGTGCCGACGGTGTGCGTCCCGGACCCGGCTGCGGGTGGCTGTCAGCGACCCTACGTGAATCACGCCGATGATCAGGGCGCTGGTCCGCACGGCGCGGTCCATGCGACCCGTGACATCGACGGCGGAAAGATGGATGGCTTCGTGAGCGTGGCCGAGGACGCGCAGACGGGCTGCCTCAACTCGACGAATGCGGCGTGCGCGGTGGGGCCGATGGACGTGATGGGCTATCACGTGTCGACCGATATTCCGAACTATTGGTCGTATGCGAGGAACTTCGTCCTGCAGGACCACATGTTCCAACCGAACGCGTCGTGGAGCCTTCCGGAACATCTGTTCCAGGTTTCGGAGTGGTCAGCCACCTGCACCCAACACAACGTCCCGTCGAGCTGCACCAACTCGCTCTCGCAACCACAACCATGGCCGCCGAACAACTCCGCCGCACTCCCGCCCGGTTCACAGAACACGCCGGTCTATGCGTGGACCGACCTCACGTATCTCTTGCACAAGAACAAGGTGTCGTGGCGCTACTACGTCACGGCCGGTACCGAACCCGACTGCACGAATGACGCGGCGCTGAGCTGCATCCCGAAACCGCAGAGCGCGACGACGCCCGGTATCTGGAACCCCCTGCCGTACTTCGACACGGTCAAAACCGATGGAGAGATGGGCAACATTCAATCGGTCGCGAACTTCTATTCCGCGGCGAAGAACGGGACGCTACCCGCGGTGTCCTGGGTGACCCCGTCCGGCGACGTGAGTGAGCATGCGCCCTACTCAGTGAGCGCAGGACAGTCGTTCGTGACGAGTGTCGTGAACGCGGCGATGCATAGTCCGCAGTGGTCATC
>JAUZEI010000427.1 GCA_030839105.1 Actinomycetota bacterium | reverse complement strand
TGCCGTCGGCGAGCAGACGTGCCAACAGCTCGTTGCGCGAGACGGGAAAGGTCTCCGGCAACAGGATCCAGTACGACTGGTAGTTCGTGCGGCCCCAGGGCGGATCGGTCACGGTCATGACGCCCGGAATGTCGCCCAGCCCGGCGGCATAGCGCGCGGCCAGCGCGCGCCTGCGCTCGACGATGGCATCGAGGCGCTCGAGTTGCACGAGCCCGACCGCGGCCTGGATGTCGGTCATCCGGAAGTTCCACCCGGTCTCGACGTACTCCTCGATCACCGCCTTGGCGCTGGCGTGGCGTGCTGCGGCGCTGACGTTCATCCCGTGCTCGCGCAATCGTCCGGCGCGCTCGGCGAAGTCGGCGCGGTCCGTGAGCAGCATGCCGCCTTCGCCGGTCGTGATCACCTTCCGGGGATGGAACGACAGCGCGACGAGCGAGCTATGACCACCGATCGGACGGTCGTGGTACACGCTGCCGATCGCGCAGGCCGCGTCCTCGATGATCTCGATGCCGCGCGGCGCGCAGCAGGCGCGGATCGCGTCGATGTCGGCGGGGACGCCGGTCTGGTGCACGAGGATGACCGCGCGGGTTCTGCTCGTGCAGGCGGCCTCGACGGTTGCCGGCGTGAGGTTCTGCGTCGCCAGATCGACGTCGGCGAACACGGGGGTTGCGCCCACGTAGCGCGCCGCGTTCGCGGTCGCGATGAACGAGAGCGAGGGAACGATGACCTCGTCGCCGGGGCCGATGTCGAGGAGCAGCAGCGCGAGATGGAGTGCGGCGGTGCAGGAACTGACCGCGACTCCGTGCCCGGCTCCGACCTTGTCGGCGATCGCGTTCTCGAAGGCCGCGACTCTCGGACCCTGCGCGACCCAACCCGACGCCACCGCGTCGGCCGCGGCCTGGGCCTCTTCCGGCCCCAGCCAAGGGCGCATGACCGGGATCATCGGGCCTTCTCCTCGGCCGCGGCCGGCTCGTTCGTCCACCACTCGACCAACCGGCGCAGACCCTCGTGCAGGTCGATCTCCGCGGTGAACCCGAGGCGATCACGCGCGGCGGCCGTCGAGGCGAGGCGCCGGGACGCGATGTTGACGTTGCGGGCCGGACCGTATTCGGGCTCGAGGTCGGAACCCATGACTTCGAGCAGCGCGCGGGCGAGACCGTCGAGACTCGTCTCGGTCTCGCTCGCGATGTTGAACACCTCGTCGGTGACGTCGCTCTGCGCCGCGAGCAAGGTCGCCCGCGCGATGTCGTCGATGTAGACGAAGTCCATCGTCTCGCTGCCGTCCCCGAAGATGAGCGGCGCCCGGCCCGCCGCGATGCGCTCCATCCAGCGCACGAGCACCTCGGTGTAGACGCCGTAGATGTCCATGCGGGGGCCGTACACGTTGAAGTAGCGCAGGGCGACGTAATCGAGGCCGTACATCGAGTGGTAGCTGCGGAACGCTCCTTCGAGGAACACCTTGAGTGCGCCGTAGAGGGTGGCGTTCGCGTACGGGTGATGGTCCTCCTTGGTGGGGAAGTCGGTCGCCTGGCCGTAGACCGACGCCGACGACGCGGCCACGACTTTGTCGACCTCGCACGCCACGGCGGCATCGAGCACGTTCATGGTTCCGCCGCCCAGCACGTCGAAGGCGAGGCGGGGATCTTCGGCGCACTGCGTGATCCGGATCGCGGCCTGATGGAACACGACGTCGACGCCGCGGGTCGCCTCCATCACCACGGCGGGATCGCGCAGATCGCCTTCGATGACGACGATCGGTCCGCGTTCAGTCGCGGACGCGAGGTTTGCCATGCGGCCCCGCGAGAAGTTGTCGAGCACGCGGATCTCGGCGGGCGAGAGCGCCACGAGCTGGTCGGCGATCGTGGAACCGACCAGCCCGGCTCCGCCGGTGATCAGAATGGTCTTGCCTTGCAACAACATGAGGCCTCTCGGGCTGGGTCGTCCTGCGGTTCGGCGGGCGGTGACGGGCTCCCTGGCGATTGAGTCGTCAGGCGATGCGCGAGATCGGCATCAAGATCCCGCCACCGGCCATGCTCGCCGAGGCGGCCTCGAGCAGCCGAAGCACGCGCAAGCCTGCTTCTCCATCGGTACGCGACGGGCGCTTCTCACGAATTGCGCCGGCGAGTTCGGTGACCATCGCGCCGAGCGCCTCGTATTCGGGCAGCGCGGGAGCGATCATGTCGCCGACCCGGTAGGAGATGAGGCGCTGGCGACGCGTCTCGCCCTGCGCGGCGTCGTCGAGCTCGATGCCCTTGTCGAACATGCTGATGCGCTGGGCCGGGTCGAGGTCGTTCCAGACGAGCATCCGGCGCGAACCACCGATGATCGTGGCGCGCTGCTTGTTCGGGCTCAGCCAGTTCACGTGGACGTGCGCGATACCGCCGTTGCTCAGCGGCATCGTCAGGTAAGCGACGCACGCGACGCCCGCGCCGATCGGATCGGCGCCGTGGGCCGCGACCGAGATCGGCTCGACCCCCTCGGGCAGGACGAAATCGAGGATCGAGATGTCGTGGGGGGCGAGGTCCCACATGACGTCGACGTCTCGCTGGACGAGGCCCAGGTTGATGCGCACCGAGTCGACGTAGTGGACGTCGCCGAGCTCGCCGGAGTGAGTGAGCTCACGGATCTTCTGGACGGCGGGCGTGTAGCAGTAGGTGTGGTCGCACATCAGCACGAGGTCCTGGCGCTCGGCTGCCCGGACCAGCTTTTCGCCCTCGGTGACCGACGGCGCGAGGGGCT
>JAUZEI010000413.1 GCA_030839105.1 Actinomycetota bacterium | reverse complement strand
GTGCGCTCGCGTGACACCTACCGGTCGGGCGGAGTGACCTACTAGGAGTCTGTCGAAGACGCTCGTCGTCGTCTTGTCCATCAGGTTGACTCCGATTCGGGGGAGTATCCGCCGCGGACGAGATCGTTCTCGTAAGCGAAGATGACCGCCGCCGCGCGGTCGCGCAGATCCAGTTTCGAGAAGGTGTGATTGATGTGCGTCTTCACTGTGCCTTCGCCGACGAACAGCTTGCGAGCGATCTCCGCGTTGGTGTGACCAGCGCCAATCAGCGTGAGCACTTCGCGCTCGCGGTCTGTGAGCCGAGCGAGGGCAACTCTGCGATCCGGCTCGGTGGAAGCGGCCGGCGCGGCGCGATACACGTCAAGGACTCGGCGCGTGACGCCGGGATCAAGCCATGCACCGCCCTCGGCGACGACACGCACCGCACGCTGCAATTCCTCGGCGGGCACTCCCTTCAGTACGAAGCCTGCAGCGCCCGCGCGGAGCATCCCGGCGAGTGCTTCATCGTCATCGAAGGTTGTCAGCGCGAGGATCGGGGTCATCGGGGCTTCGGCATGGAGTTGCTTGGTCGCCGTGACGCCATCGACGGTCGGCATCCGTACATCCATGAGCACGACGTCGGGATTGCACTGGCGTACCGCGCTGCGAGCTTGACTTCCGTCGCTGCACTCGCCCACGATCTCGAAGCCGAACCGGGAGCGCAGGATGCCGCGGAGGCCGGAGCGAACGAGTTCCTGGTCGTCGACGAGGAGGACGCGAATCACGACGCGCCCGCGCTTGAGTGAGGAACTCTCGGCAACGAGGCATGCACGAGCCACCCGTTGCCCTCTGGGCCAGCGTTAAGGGTGCCCCCGACGGCTGCGGCGCGTTCCTTCATGCTTGTGAGACCCATCCCAGACCCTGTACCGGCCGAGCCCGAACTTTCGATGTCGACATCGACGTGACCATCGCGGGCGGCGACGTGCACCTCAACTCTGGAGCCGGGAGCGTGGCGGGCGGCGTTGGTCAAGGACTCCTGAACGATGCGGTACACCGTGGAAGCCGTCGTGGCGGGCAAATCGTCGAGGTCGCCGTCGACAACGAGCGAGACGTCGGCCTGAGCGGCGCGCAACTCTTCGACGAGGCGCGGCAGGTCGCCTAGTCCGGGCGCCGGTGGCGCAAGTCCACCATCGTCCGGCGAACGCAGAAGCCCGACCGTGACGCGTACATCGGCGAGGCTTTGCCGAGTCAGACGTTCGGCGTCAGCCAGCGCTCGCGCGGCGTCCTCGGGGTCGTGTTCGACGGCCAGGCGCGCGCTCGATACGTGCAGGAGTGACACGGTGAGGCTGTGCGCGATCACGTCGTGCAGATCCCGTGCGATTCGACTTCGCTCCTCGATTCGCGAACGTTGCGCGAGGTCGGCCTGCAACTCGCGCATCTGCTGGACGAGCGTGAGCTGGTGGCGAATGAGCAACGCGGCGAGCACCGTAAACGTGGTGCCGGCCATCCAGGCTCCCCAACCAGGGTCGTGAACCGCCAGTGCCCACTCTGCGCCGATGAGAGCGATGTTGGCGATCCAGTAGGTCACTCCGACGACGGTGGGGGCGCCCAAGGCGCACCAGCCGCCGAGGACGCAAATGCCAAACCAGCCAAGGCTCCCCGGGTCGCCGTTGGCGAGCAGCACGATCCCAGCGGTCGAGACGACCGCAAATGCGATGGGAAAGCGCGGCCTCCGGAGGAACAGGGGGATCGCCGCCGCAACGGCGAGGGCGCCGCCGCCGATGGCGAGTGCCGCCCTGCCGGGCAGTTCGGTTGCAACGCCGACGGCGACGAATCCGATAACCGCAGCCTGGCCGAACCTGCCGTACATGGGGCTGAGCGACCGGTCGACCGGCTGCGCGGCGGCCTTGTAGAACACATCGATGATCGTACGGCGGACCGGTCGTGACGTGGACCGGGAGATGTTCATTTGTGCGACCGGTCAGAGCGTTGAGCGTCGCAGCGCGAAGGCTGTCGCGACTACGGCCGTGACGGCTACGAGGGCGAGGGAGCCGGTTGCGTTGCCGAGACCCAGCCAGGGTACGCGGACAGCGTCGGTCAGCCAGGTCAAGGGCAGGTAGCCAGCGAAGCTCCTCAACGCCGAGCCCATGACGTGCGGCGGTGGTCCACCGGCGCCGAGGAGGAACGACGGGAAGAAGAGCACGAGGCCAACGGCCTGGGCAGCGCGCGCCGACGGAAGAACAGTACCCAGCAGGACGCCGATGGCCGTGAAAGCCAAGCTCCCAAGCACAAGGGCCGCGATCAGGCGCGCCCATTCATGCGGTGCGGGCACTCCGTAGACGGGCGCCGCGACGGCGAGAAGTATCGCGGCAGCGCTCATCACCGCGACGAAACCAATCACGAGTTGCGAAAGCGGGAAGGACCAACGCGGGAAGCCCGCGAGGGCAAAGCGCCGCAGGACGCCACGTTCGCGATACGACGCGAGATGGACCGGCAGCATGATGAAGCCCATCGCGCCGATCACCACCGTGAGGTACGAGGCGACGTACCAGTGCGAAGGATTGGCTCCTTGGAATGCGATGTCGGGCTTGGTGCCGAAGGATCCACCGATGATCAGCATCGTGATCACGGGGAACGCGAACACGAACGTCAGGGTCAACGGGTCGCGCTTCATCAGCGTGAGCTCGGACCGCACGAGTCGGGCCACTGTGGTGTTCATTGCTGTGCTCCAATCAATTCGAGAGATGCGTCACTTCGTAAGACGACCTGTCGAGCAACTCGAGCAGCGCGTCTTCCAGATCGGGAACATCGACGGCAAGGTCAACCGGGATCGACCCGCTCCGCACCAACGCTTCGCCGACGTAGGCGATGCTCGTACGGTCGCCGCGAATCGTCACGCGGTCGCCGTCGGTCAATACCTCGTGTACCCCGCGTAGATCGGTGAGGTGGAGAGACTCGCGTCGACTTTCGGACAGAGTGAAACGAACAATTGCGTTGCGAGCGTGGCGATCCACAAGATCCGCTGGCGTGCCCGAATCCAAGACGCGCCCAGCGCGCATCGCGACGACGCGGTCGCACAGGGCTTCCGCCTCGTCCAACTCGTGCGTGACGAGGAGCACGCTCACCCCGTCGTGACGCAGCCGGTCGACTGCGGACCACACCCCTCGCCTTGCCGAAGGGTCGAGCCCTTGGGTCAACTCGTCCAGGACCACCAGGCGCGGTCGATTCAGCAGTGCGAGCACGAGGAAGAGTCGCTGGCGCTCACCACCGCTCAACGAAGCGAACGCGGAGCGCCGCAACGCGGCCAACCCGAACTCCTCGAGAAGGTGGTCGCCGTCGCCTCTGGCGCCGGATCCGAACAGGTGAACGGCCTCGCTGACGCGGAGCCGATCCGGCAGCGAGGAATCCTGCAACTGGCTCCCGATCATCGGGCGAAGCTCGTCGGCCTGAGTCGCCGGATCCAGACCGAACACGCGCAGCGTGCCCGAGTCGGGCCGGCGCAGGCCTTGAATGCACTCGACCGTCGTCGTCTTGCCTGCGCCGTTGGCGCCGATCAGACCGACGATCTCGCCCGCGTGCACGTCGAGATCGAGACCGTCGACAACCGTCCGGCCGCCATAACTTTTCCGGAGATCCCGGACCATCACCACGTCTGTGTTGTTCATGCACCGATCGTGCACGACTGCGGCATCGAGCGAATCAAGCTGTGGCTAGAACTTGATCTCCACCTGTCGGTAGACGGTTGACGCGCAGAAGCCCAGGATTCGCGCAAGCGCAGCGGGTCCGGAGGCCCAGACGAGCCACCAGCGACGCGCGCCAGACGAAGTCATTCCGACGGGGGGTTCGGCGGCGTTGCATGGCCGAGGGTCACGACTCCTTCGTGGAAGGTCATGGCCTCACTAACCAGGCTGCCGAGTTGCTTGCTGTCGTGCAACACGATCGTGCCGACCCGGAAGCAGACGCCGACCAACGTGAACTCGAGGTCGGGGCCTCCGACCCTCACCTACATCAAGGCGCGCTACGCCTCCGATCCGAGTTACCTGCACATCAACGGCAAGCCGGTGATCTTCGCGTACGGCGACCCAGCGACAGCTGCGCGACGGCCGACCGTTGGCATCGAGGGGAACAGCATGGGGTTTTTACGTCCAGCTGAAGGTCTTCTCCGGGTATTCAAGCGGCGCGTCGCAGCCGGACTGCCGGCATCAATACCGGCCTGCGTTTCGACCGCTTCCAAGCCGGTTTCGAGCTTCTCCGTGAGGCCCGGCTGCTACAAGGCAAATGAGGCGACGCCCAAGCTCGCTCGTGAACCGGCTGCATTCGCCGCCGACGTGAGGGGCATGATCGCGTCTAACGCGCCTTGGCAACTCGTCATAACGTTCAACGAATGGGGTGAAGGCACATCGGTGGAGAGCGCACAGCAGTGGAGCAGCTCGTCTGGCAACGACATGTACCGACCGTCATCCCGTCGCCCGCCCTTGCAGACGAACGTGTTGTTCGGCAGAACCGCGCTCTCCCTCCGGACGGGCCCACCCTCGACTCGTCCCGCCGGGCGCGGCACTTGTCTCGAGGTCCTCCTTTGGAAGTACGCCTGCCGACAACCTTCGGCCTCCGCGGGACGACGCATTGCGGCATCTCCCAACGTTCCTCGGTAGGGCGG
>JAUZEI010000412.1 GCA_030839105.1 Actinomycetota bacterium | reverse complement strand
CGGTATCGGGTCCCTGGCGGAGTATCTCGTCCTCGATCGCCTGGGCCTGCGCCTCGGCGTACTCCTGCTCGCTCATGCCCTCGGGCCGCCGGTAGCTGTACGCGGTCGGCACCTCCACGAAGCCGGGTACGAGCGGCTCGAACCAGTCGCGGTAGTCGGGGCTCGTGCTCGCCGACGCCGCGATCAGGGAGACGCCGTGGAAGCCCGTGTTCCGGTAGAGCACCTTCGTCTTCTCGGGATGGCCCTTCTGCTTGTGGTAGGCCTTGATGATCTGCGCCGCCGTCTCCACCGCCTCGCTGCCCGACGAGGTGAAGAACGAGGTCTTCAGATCTCCGGGAGCGACCTCGGCGATACGCCGCGCAAGCTCGATCGCCGGCTCGTTGAGGAATGTGCGGACCGAGGCGTAGTGGAGCTTCTTCATCTGCTTCGCGACGGCATCGGCGACATCGGCACGCCCGTACCCGATGGTCGCGGCTGCCGAGCCGCCCCCGAGACCGTCGAGGTACGTCACCCCGTCCATGTCCGTGACGTAGGCGCCCTCACCGCTGACGGCGATCGGGCCGCGAGCACGCTTGGTCGCCTCGATCGGCGTCCCGTGGCGCCACATGAACTCCGTCGCGTCGTGGATGAGCTGATCGGTGCTCGTCTGACCAAGGGGCGTCGTTGCCATGCTGCTTTCTCCCAACCGTTAATGATGTAATGACGTTACTATAAATCCCCTAGGGAATACAACCCGACGAGCCGCAGCGCCGTGAGTCGCTCGGCATCGACCGAGAGAGAAGGAACCTCCGTGGGCCTGACGCCGACATTGCCGCTGACGCATCCGCTGCCCGCTCCGACGCTGCATGAGGCGCGCCAGCTCCAGTTCCGTCTGATGGAGTGCATCTGCGCGCACTTCGACGGCGCGCAGCTGCTCTCCGCCGACGTCGGCGTCACGCCGGAGATCGGGCGCCCGCTGACGACCGCGCGGGCCGAGAACGCGCTTGCCGAGTTCTTCGGAACCGAGGCGTGCGCGCTCACACAGGGCGCCGGGACCGGCGCGATCCGCGCGATGCTCATGGCAACGCTCGCGCCTGGCGACCCTGTCATCGTGCACTCCGGGCCGCCGTACGATACGACGCGGACCACCTTCCGCGCCCTCGGCCTCCGCCTCGTGGAGGTCGATTACAACGATCCAGGGGCGCTCGGCGCACTGCCCCGACAGCTCGACGGGACCGAGCACGCCTACGTGCAGCACCCTCGCCACGATCTCGACGACGCGTACGATCCCGCGACGATCATCGGGCAGTTGCGAGACGCGGGTCTCTCGGTCATGACCGACGAGAACTACACCGCCTTCTCCGTGCCACGGATCGGCGTCGAGCTTGGCGCGGCGGCGTCGGCGTTCTCGCTCTTCAAGCTGCTCGGCCCAGAGGGCGTCGGCTGCGTCGTCGGGACATCGAAGATCGTCGAGCAGATCCACCGCGACAACTACTCGGGCGGTGGCCAGGTGCAGGGTCCGCAGGCGCTCGACGCTCTGCGTTCGCTCGTGCTCGTGCCCGTGATGTGGGCGATCAAGGCCGAGGTCGTGGAGGAGCTCACGACGCGGCTCGAGAGCGGAGAGGTCCCCGGCGTCGTCGGTGCGGCCGTGATGAACGCGCAGGACCGGATGGTGACCGTGCTCTTCGAGCAGCCGATCGCCCGAGCGGTCGTCGCGGCGAGCGCACGCTTCGGCGGCCAGAACTACCCGGTCGGCGCGAACTCTCGCTACGAGATCGCACCGTTCGTGTACCGCCTTTCGGGCGCGAACCTCGAGGCACGGCCAGATCTCGCCGACTATGCAATCCGCGTCAACCCCGTGCGCGCCGGCGCCGACCTCGTGTTGTCGATCCTGGAACGGAGCGTCGAGGCAGCACTGCACGACGCCGACTGAGTCGAGACGGAGGAAGACGCCATGGCGCAGCAGGAGATCACGGTCGACCCCGCGGCGCTGGCGACGGCGCTCGAGCAGACGGCCGTACGGCAGCAGCTGTCCCTGCCGGAGGCGGTCGAGTACCAGTTCAAGCTCATCGACGCCATCCAGCGCGTGCTCGGCTCGGATGACGTGTTTCGAGACGACTACGGGCAGGAGCGTTCGCTCGGCACCGGACCCATGGGGGGTGGCGGGCGGCCGGAGTCGACGGCTCGCGTCGAGCGAGCGCTTGCGACGTTCCTGGAGGTCGACGACGTCTCGCTCGTGCATGGCGCGGGCACCGGCTCGATCCGGGCAATGCTCGACGCGGGCATTCCGCGCGATGCGCGCGTGATCCTTCACGTCGGGCCGCCCTACAAGACGACGGCGGCGGCGCTCGAGAATTTGCGGGTACCGCTCGAGCCGACCGACTTCCACGACGCGGACGCCTTGCGCGAGGCCCTTCGCGGCCCCGGGCCATGCGCGCTCTTCATCCAGCACGTGCCTCACCGCATGGGCGATCGATACGAGTTGCGGGACGTGATCGCCCTCGCGCGCGAGGAGCGCGGCAGCGAGTGCCCGATTCTCGTCGACGACAACTACGCGGCGATGCGCACGCCCAGGCTGGGCGTGCACGAGGGCGCCGACGCATCTGCGATCTCGCTGTTCAAGCTGCTCGCGCCGACGAACGTCGGCTTCGTGGCGGGGACGCAGCTGATCATCGACCGCATTCGGAGCAACCTCGCGTCGGCAGGGTCGCAGGTGCAGGGGCGCGACGCGATGGAGGCGCTCCGCTCGCTCGTATACGCGCCGGTCGCCCTCGCGATTCAGAACCAGGTCGTGGAGGAGCTGACGGTCGTGATCAACGACCTCGTTTCGCGCGGGAAGCTTCCGCTTGTCCACCGC
>JAUZEI010000405.1 GCA_030839105.1 Actinomycetota bacterium | reverse complement strand
GCGAAGTACTTCTCGTCGTACAGACCGGTCGCCGCGTCGAAGGCCTGTTCGCCGCGGGCTCGTTCTTCCAGGCTCGAACCAAGCTCTTCTTCCGCCACTCTCCGACTCGCTTCCTCTTGGAGCACCGCGTTGATCGACGCGAGCTCACGGCGCACCGCGCGTATCTCGTCCTCGGCCTGTTCCAGCCGGTATTCGCTCTGCCGGGCCCTCGCGCCCAACGCAACCCCCGCGATCGCAGCGACGACGCCGGCCGAACCCGCGACGACTGCAAAAGTGGGCGAATTGATCGCGACGCCAACCGCTCCGGCCGCGAGTGCGGCTACTCCGCCCGTGGCGGCCACGATGACGCGCGTGTCGTGCATGCGTTTCCTCATCGGCCTACCTTCGCCCCGGCCTGAGGCTTCGACCGGTGTGCGTAGGCCAACTCGGCGAGGTCACGCATCATGAGCGAGAGTCGATAGTCCTTGGGCGTGTACACCCGGGCGACGCCCATCGTCTCGAGTTGGGCACGGTCCGCGTCCGGGATGATCCCCCCGACCACGACCGGCGCGTCGGAGCCGCCCTCCCGAAGCAGGCGCAGGATCTCGGGAACCAGTCCGAGGTGGGAGCCGGAAAGGATGGAAAGGCCGACCACGTCGACGTCCTCGTCCCGGGCTGCGGCCGCGATCTCGGCCGGGGTGAGCCGGATCCCCTGGTAAATCACCTCGAACCCGGCATCTCGGGCCGCGACCGCGATCTGCTCCGCCCCGTTCGAGTGTCCGTCGAGACCGGGCTTCCCGACGAGCAGCCGGATCGGCCGCCCGCTCTCCTCGGTGATCTCACGCACCCGCTCCCGCACGGCTTCCATTTCGACGCCTGGTTGCACCGCGACCTGTCCGACACCCGTCGGGGCGCGGTACTCGCCGAACACCTCGCGCAACGCCCCGGCCCACTCGCCGACCGTCCCGCCCGCCTTGGCGAGCGCGATCGTCGCGGGCACCAGGTTCTCCGAGGTGCGGGCGACCGCCTGCAGGTGCGCGACCGCGTCGTCGACCGCGCTCCGGGTGCGCGCCGCGCGCCACGCCTCGATCGCCTGCACGTGTTCGCGCTCCAACTCCGCATCGATCGTCACGATGCCGCCGTTCAGTGCACTCTGCGCGAGCGGCGACGGCTCCGTCTCCGCGAACGAGTTGACGCCCACAACCTTCAACTCGCCCGACTCGATGCGACGCACGCGCGCCGCACCCGACTGCACGATCCGGCCCTTCATCTCGTCGATCATCGCGAACGAGCCACCGCCGTCGAGCACCCATTGCAACTCGACCTCGGCTTCGGCGCACAACTCCTCGACCTTGCGTTCGACGACGACCGAGCCCTCGAACAGATCGCCGTACTCGAGCAGGTCGGACTCGTATGCGAGCACCTGCTGGATCCGCAGCGACCACTGCTGGTCCCAGGGCGTCGGCAATCCGAGCGCCTCGTTCCAACACGGAAGCTGAATCGCGCGGGCGCGCGCGTCCTTCGACAGCGTCACTCCCAGCATCTCGAGCACGATCCGCTGCACGTTGTTCTCGGGCTGTTCCTCGGTCAACCCCAAGGAGTTGACCTGCATGCCGTAGCGGAAGCGACGCAACTTCGGATCGTCGACGCCATAGCGGTCCTTGCAGATCTGATCCCACATGCGCGTGAACGCGCGCATCTTGCACATCTCTTCGACGAAGCGGACGCCCGCATCCATGAAGAACGAAATGCGCCCGACGACCTCGGGGAACTCGTCCGCGGGCACCTGGCCCGACTCGCGCACCGCGTCGAGCACCGCGATCGCGTTGGCGAGGCCGTACGCAAGCTCCTGCACCGGAGTCGCGCCCGCTTCCTGCAGGTGATACGGGCACACGTTGATCGGATTCCACAGCGGCGCGTTCTTCACCGTGTACGTCACGAGATCGACCGTGAGCCGCTTCGACGCCTCGGGCGGAAAGATGTAGGTGCCCCGCGACAGGTACTCCTTCAAGATGTCGTTCTGCGTCGTCCCCGAGAGCTTGGCGTGCGGGACGGCCTGCTCGTCGGCCAACGCGAGGTACATGCCGAGCAGCCACATCGCGGTCGCGTTGATCGTCATCGACGTGTTCATCTCCGCGAGCGGGATGCCGTCGAACAACGTTCGCATCTCGCCGATGTGCGGAACCGGCACCCCGACCTTGCCCACCTCGCCGCGGGCGAGCGGTGAGTCGGGGTCGTAGCCGGTCTGGGTCGGGAGGTCGAAGGCCACCGATAATCCGGTCTGGCCCTTCGCCAGGTTCGTCCGGTACAGCGCGTTCGAAGCGCGCGCGGAGGAGTGACCCGAGTAGGTCCGGATCAGCCAGGGGCGGTCGCGCTCGGCCATGCTCCACATTCTCACGGATCGCCTCTCGCCGGGGAAGTCGGGGACTACCGCCGACCTACCCGCGCGCGCCGGCTACCGCTTGTATTCGTAGAAACCGACGCCCGACTTGCGGCCGAGCCGCTCGGCGCTCACCATCCGGCGCAGGACCGGGGCGGCCGCGTAATTCGGATCCTTGAACTCGGCGTAGAGGGCTTCCAGGATGGCGAGGCTCGTGTCGAGGCCGACGAGGTCGAGCAGCTCCAGCGGGCCCATCGGGAAGTTGCAGCCGCCCTTCATCGCGGCGTCGATGTCGTCCCGGGTCGCGACCCCGGCGTCGACGAGCTTGGCCGCGTTGTTGAGGTACGGGAACAGCAGCGCGTTCACGATGAAGCCCGCCTGGTCCTTGACCTGCACCGCGTTCTTGCCGCACGCAACCGCAAACGCCGTCGCCGTCGCGATCGTCTCGTCGCTGGAGGTGATCGCCCGCACGACCTCGACCAACGCCATCATCGGCGCGGGGTTGAAGAAGTGCACGCCGCACACCTTCTCCGGCCGGCCGGTGTTCATCGCCATCTCGACGACCGGCAGCGTCGACGTGTTCGTCGCCAGGATCGTGTGCTCCGGACAGATGCGGTCGAGCTCGGTGAAGAGGTGCTTCTTCGCGGCGAGGTCTTCGACGATCGACTCGACGACGAGGTCGCATTCGCTCAGCTCCGACAGGTCGGCGACGGCGCGGACCCGGCCGAGCGCCGCGTCGCGCTCGGCGGCGTCGAGCTTCCCGCGGTCGACCTGCTTGGCCAACGATTTCTCGAGACCCGCGACCATGGCGTCGGCACTGGCCTGGGCCCGGCTACGCAGGACGACTTCGATGCCGGCCTTGGCCGCGACCTCGGCGATGCCCGAGCCCATGATCCCCGAACCCACGATCCCGATCCGCTTGACCGTCATCAGCCTGTCCTCCTGTGTGAAGGCCGAAAGGCTACCGGCGGGTAGTGAGGTCGGGCGAGTGCGCTCGGGCCGAGACGGGCGCTCGTAGGATCCACGGCGTGAACACCGGATCCAGGGCGTGAGCCAGACCTCGGGAGCGGGGACGGGGACGGTCGCCCTCGTGGGCGGCGACGAGTGGACCGAACCGTGCTCGACCTTCGACACCCGTCTCCTGGAGCTGGCCGGCACCGACGAGGTGCTCGTGCTGCCCGCGGCCGCCGCCTTCGAACATCCGGACCGGGCCGTCGAACGCGCGACCCGCTACTTCGAGACCTTGGGCGCCAAGGTCACCGGACTACCGGTGGTCAACCGCCGCGACGCCGAAACCGACGCCAACATCTCGGCGGTCAGAGTCGCCAAGTTCGTCTATATCGCCGACGGCTCTCCGCTTCATTTGCGCTCGGTGTTGAAGAGCAGCGCGTTCTACGACGCGATGGTCTACGCGTTCGGCCGCGGCGCAGTGATCGCGGCGTCGGGCGCCGGCGCCACCGTGCTCGGCGACCCGATGGTCGACCCGCGAGGCGGGGCGTACACCGTCGGGCTCGGCCTCGTGCCGGGCCTGGCGATCTTCCCGTACCACGGGCGCGCCGCGGAGCACCTGAGGGAACGCTCCGTCGACCTGCTCGCCCGCGACGCGGTCCTGGTCGGCATCGACGAGCAGACCGCGCTCGTCCGGACCGCCGACGCGGCCTGGGAGGTAATGGGCGCCGGCGGCGCGACCGTGTACCGCAAGGACTCGAAGCCCAAGTTGGCGAAGAGCGGCACGACCGTCGAGCTCGTGACGGCCGCTATACCCCGCTGATCGTCACCGAGTCGATCGTTGCTTTCGAGGTCGGGGTTTCGCCCGACACCGGCAGGGCCGCGATCTTGTTCACGACGTCCATCCCCGACTTCACCGTCCCGAAACGCGCGTAATCGTTCGGGAGAGTCGCACCCTGTTGCGCGCCGGTCACGATGAAGAACTGCGAGTCGAAAGTCCCCGGGGCGTCATTGGGGCCCTTCGCGGCGGCGACCGAACCGACGGGATAGTGATCCTTCGGTACTTCGGCGACGACTTGGTTTGCCGCCGACTGACTGGGATCCCCGCCGGGCGCGCCGCCCTGGATGACGAAGTCCTTCGCGATCCGGCTCCAGGACGACCCGTTGTAGACGCCGCCGTTTGCGAGTGCGACGAAGCGGCCGGCGCCCTTCGGATCATTCTTGGTGTCGAGCGCGATGACGATCGTGCCGAGGTTTCCCTTGATCGTCGCGGTCACTCCGGAAAGCGGCAGCTTGGCGGCGATGGTGGTGGAGGTCGTCGACGGGCTCGCAACGACCTTCTTCTTGCTGCCGCCGCCGAGCCACGTGATGAGGAGGATCGCGACCACGAAGACGCCCACCGCGATCGCGGCGTTGCGGAGAGTCCGGTTGCGGCGGCGCTTCTTCAGCGCCGCCTCGCGCGCCTCACGGGCGAGCCGGGCATTCTCCTTCTGACGCTGACGCTTGTCTGCACTCGGCACGGCCGACGAGGGTACAGGGCGGCGAATCTCGTCCGAGGTTCACCGAGCCCGCCGGTACCCTTTACATCCGTGGGTCTACTGGTTCAGAAGTTCGGCGGGAGCTCGGTCGCGGACCCGGATCGCATCCGGGCCGTCGCCGACCATCTCGTCCGGACGCGCCGGGAGGGAAGCGATGTCGTCGCGGTCGTCTCGGCGATGGGCAAGACCACCGACGACCTCGTGCGGCTCGCGGGCGACGTCGCCCGGCACCCCGGTGGGCGCGAGATGGACATGCTCCTCACCGCGGGCGAGCGCATCTCGATGGCGCTGCTCTCGATGGCGGTCGAAGACCTCGGCCAACCGGCGGTGAGCTTCACCGGGAGCCAGGCCGGGATCGTCACCGACACCGATCACGGCAAGGCCAAGATCATCGAGGTCCGCGGCGACCGCATCCGCGCCGCGGTGGCCGAGGGCAAGGTCGCGATCGTCGCCGGTTTCCAGGGAGTCTCGACCGCGCTCGACATCACCACTTTGGGCCGCGGTGGTTCCGATACCACCGCCGTCGCGCTCGCGGCCGCGCTCGGTGCCGATGCATGCGAGATCTACACCGACGTGGAAGGCGTGTATACGGCCGATCCGCGCATCGTGCCGACCGCGCGCAAGCTCGCGCGCGTCTCGTTCGACGAGATGCTCGAGATGGCGGCGACGGGCGGACGCGTGCTCGCGCTGCGATCGGTCGAGTTCGCCCGCAACCACGGTGTCAAGGTGCACGTGCGGTCGAGCTTCACGTGGGCACCGGGAACCTGGATCACCGAGGAGGACGCAGAGATGGACACGGTCGAAGCAATGGAACAGGCGATCATCTCGGGTGTCACCCACGACACCGGTGAGGCCAAGGTCACGATCGAGCGCGTACCCGACCGCCCCGGTATCGCGGCGACGATCTTCCGCGACCTCGCGGAGGCGGGGATCAACGTCGACATGATCGTGCAGAACGTGTCGAGCGCGGGTCACACCGACATCTCGTTCACCGTGCCGCGTCCCGACGTCGATCGCACCGCGCGCTGCATGGAGAAGATCGTCGTCGACACCGAGGCGAGCGGGTTCGCGACCGATGAGCACATCGGCCGGGTGTCGTTGATCGGCGCGGGCATGAAGACGCATCCCGGCATCGCCGCCCGCATGTTCGAGACACTTGCCAACGAGGGCGTGAACATCGAGATGATCAGCACGTCGACGATTCGGATCTCGTGCGTGCTCGCCGAGGATGACGTCGAGCGCGCGGTTCGTTCGCTGCACGCGGCGTTCGGTCTGGACAAGGAGTAATTGGTCGTGCGCGTCGGTCTGATGGGTGCGACCGGGATGGTCGGCACCGAGATGTTGAGGCTCCTCGACGAGCGCTCGTTCCCCGTGAGCGAGCTGCGGGCGTACGCGTCGGCGCGCTCCGAGGGTCGCCGGCTGCCGTTCGCCGGTGGCGAGGTCGTGTGCGAGGTGTTGCGACCCGGGTGCTTCGACGGGCTCGACCTCGTCATCGTCGATGTCGACGATCCGCTCTCGCTCGAGTGGTCACCGCAGGCCGTTGCTTCTCACGCCCAGGTCATCGACAAGTCGTCGGCCTTCCGGATGGATCCCGACGTTCCGCTCGTCGTCGCCGAAGTGAATCCCGAGGACATGCGCAACATGCCGAAGGGCATCGCGTCGTGCCCCAACTGCACGACGATGATTCCCGTCACCGCGCTCGCACCGCTGCACCGCGCGGCGCGCATCGACCGCATGGTGGTGTCGACGTATCAGTCGGTCTCGGGCGCGGGCCAGGTCGGCCTGCGCGAGCTCGACTCACAGTGGACGAAGCTCGACGGCCGCTCCGAGGAGCTGCGTCACTCCGGCGCGCAGCCGGGATTCCTGGTGCAGGGCGAGGTCTGGGACAAGCCGATCGCGGGCAACGTCATCCCGCTCGCAGGCTCGGTGAAGGAACAGGGCTACACGTCCGAAGAGTGGAAGATGGTCCACGAGTCGCGCAAGATCCTGCACGACGACGCGATCCGGTGCACGGTCACCTGCGTTCGGGTGCCCGTATACGTCGGTCACGCGGTCAGCGCGAACGTTCGCTTTCACCGGCCGGTGACGAAGGCCGAGGTCGTCGAGTTGTTGCGCGACGCGCCGGGCGTATTGCTCGTCGACGACGGCGATGGCTACCCGACTCCGCAGGAAGCCGCGGGTATCGACCCCGTGCTGGTCGGCCGCGTTCGCGAAGATCCGTCCGAACCGGGATCGATCGATCTGTGGATCACCGGCGACAACCTGCGTAAGGGCGCGGCGCTCAACGGCGTGCAGATGGCGGAGCTCCTGCTGTAGCAACGTCCCGGAGCACGGCGCCCGCAAATCTCTTCCGGGCTGTCGATCTCGCGGGTTCGCGATCGTCGTGGGTGTGACCGTTGAACGAATCCACGAGGAGGACCCATGCGATACATCATGTTGATCTGCGGCGACGAGTCGGCGATGGCGGCGGCGAGCCCGGCCGAAGGTGAAGGTATGACCGCCGGGTACATGAAGTTCGGCGAGGAGATGACCAAGCGGGGCGTGCTCCTGGGCGGCGAGCGGTTGCACCCGACCACCGACGCGACGACCGTGCAGCTCCGCAACGGTGAGGTGCTCACCTCCGACGGTCCCTTCGCGGAGACGAAGGAGCAGATCGGCGGCTACTACCTGGTGGAGGCCAAGGATCTCGAC
>JAUZEI010000609.1 GCA_030839105.1 Actinomycetota bacterium | reverse complement strand
CGGCGACGTCAACGTGAGCGGCGTGCTCAATGGTCAACTGACGATCGCCGCGCAGGACGACATCAACATCACGGGCAACCTCACGTACAATCAGTATCCCGGAGGCGACGACGTGCTCGGACTCGTTGCCGACAACGACGTGGCGGTCGTGCACCCGAGCGGCACCGACGTGACGAACGACCTCACCATCGATGCCGCCATCATGTCGCTCAACCACTCCTTCTACGTGCAGAACTGGGCGTCGGGCTCCAACGCGGCGTGCTCGGTGGCGAACCCGTGCGCGGTGCCGGGTGTGCACAGCCTCATCATCAACGGCGTCGTCACCCAGGAGTTCCGTGGTCCGGTCGGAACGTTCAACCCCAGCACCGGCACAATGCAGAGCGGATACAACAAGGCCTACAGCTACGACACCCGGCTCAAGTACCTGAGTCCGCCGTACTTCCTCAGCCCGACGCAGTCGGCGTGGATGCGGATCGCGTACGCGGAGGTCACGCCCAACCCGGCCCCGTAGGCCGTCGAAGCGCAAGCTCGCAACCGGCGCGCCAGTCGTGTCGACGGCGGCGAATGGTGGTCGGTCGCGCGCGGCCCCCTGGCTAGCATGCCGCGCATGCCAGCGGATCGAGACGTCATGCGCGCGCCCAAGGGCATGCTCGACGTCCTGCCGCCCGAATCGGCGCGCTGGATGGAGGTCGTCTCCCGCTTCGCGAAACGCGCGGAGCGCTTCGGTTTCGGGTTGCTGCTGACACCGATCGTCGAGCACTACGAGGTCTTCGCGCGCGTCGGTGAAACCACTGACGTCGTGCGCAAGGAGATGTACGACTTCGTCGATCGCGGCGGCCGGCGATTGGCGTTGCGACCCGAGGGAACCGCGCCCGTCGTGCGCGCATTCGTGCAACATCGTCCGACCACTCCGTGGAAAGTGTGGTACCTCGCACCGAACTTCCGGGCGGAACAGCCGCAGGCCGGCCGGTATCGCCAGCACTGGCAGCTCGGCGCCGAGGTGATCGGCATCGACGACCCCGACATCGACGTCGAGATCATCGAGTTGTTGTGGGGTTTCTGTCGCGACCTCGGACTGCGCGACGTTCGGCTGGCGCTGAACTCGATGGGCGACGCCGAGACGCGCACCCGCTACCGCGAGGTACTGCTCGAGTACTGGCACGCGCACGCGGATCTGCTGGGCCAAGAGATGGAGCGCGCGGAGGCGAACCCGTTGCGCATCCTCGACTCGAAGCGACCCGACTGGGAGGACATGCTCGAGCGCGCCCCGCAGTTGGGCGAGTACCTGAGCGACGCTTCGGCTGCGCATTTCGCGCGGGTGCAGGAAGGGCTGCAGGCGATCGGTATCCCGTTCGAGATCGCACCGCGCCTCGTACGCGGTTTCGACTACTACACCAGCACGGTGTTCGAGCTCGCGAGCGACGCGCTCGACGCCGCGCAGAACGCGATCGGCGGTGGTGGGCGCTACGACAAGCTCGCGCAGGAGATGGGCGGACCGGCCGCGCCGTCGATCGGATTCGGCTCCGGAATCGAGCGGTTGCTGCTCGCGTGCGACGCCGAAGGCGTACTGCCGGTTCCGCCGCCGCACATCGACGCGTTCGTCGTCGACCTGGTCGGGATCGGCGATACCGCGCGTCTCTTGGCCGAGCTCCGCGAGTCGGGCCTCTCCGCCGATCGCGCGTATGGCGGCCGGTCACCGAAGAAGCAATTCGCAAGCGCCGACCGATCGGGCGCGCGCTGGGCCGTCATCATCGGCGCCGACGAAGCCGACCGGGGGATGGTCGCGGTCAAAGACCTGCGATCGGATCAACCGCAGTGTGAGGTACGACGCGAGGAGATCGCGGCGTGGTTACAGACGAGGAAGGACGAAGCACGCCCATGATGCGATCCCACCGAGGCGGCGACCTGCGCGCCGACGACATCGGTTCGTCGGTGATCTTGTGCGGTTGGGTGGGGAGCCGGCGCGATCACGGCGGCAAGGTGTTCCTCGACGTCCGCGACGTGGCCGGGATCGTGCAGGTCGTGGTGGATCCGCAACAGTCCGGGTTGGAGGTCGCGCACCGCCTGCGCAACGAATGGGTCGTTCGGGTGGTCGGTGATGTCTCGGCCCGGCCCGCGGGAACCGTGAACGACGAGCTGCCGACGGGTGCGGTCGAGGTCGTGGCCCGCGAGATCGAAGTGTTGTCGGAGTCCGAGCCCACGCCCTTCCCACTCGACGATCGCGTCGACGTCGACGAGGTGTTGCGGCTGCGGCACCGCTATCTCGACCTACGGCGCGCTCCCATGCAACGCAACCTGCGGTTGCGCGCGGCGGTCAACCTCGTCATGCGGGAGTCGATGGCGGCGCAGGACTTCGTCGAGATCGAGACCCCGATGCTCATCGCGTCGACGCCCGAGGGTGCGCGCGACTTCGTGGTGCCGTCGCGGCTGCGACCGGGCGCGTTCTACGCGCTACCGCAAAGCCCGCAACTGTTCAAGCAGTTGTTGATGGTCGGCGGCTTCGACCGCTACTTCCAGATCGCGAGGTGCCTGCGCGACGAGGACCTGCGCGCCGACCGGCAGTTCGAGTTCATGCAGCTCGATGTCGAGATGAGCTTCGCCGACCAGGAAGACGTCCTTGACGCGGTGTCGGTCGCGGTGCTCGCGGCGGCGGAGGTGGCGCGGCCCTTGGAAGGACCGGCGTCGATCCCGCGCATGACGTGGCACGAGGCGGCCGAGCGATTCGGCACCGACAAGCCCGACCTACGTTTCGGGATGGAGCTCGTCGAGCTCACCGACATCTACGGCGTGACCGATTTCCGTGCGTTTGCCGGAACCGACGCTGTGAAGGGCATCCGGGTCGAGGGTCAGGCCGACATGAGCCGCTCGAAGCTCGATGCCCTGACCGAGCGGGCGAAGGCGCTCGGCGCCCAGGGACTCGTGTGGATCCGCGTGCGCGAGGGCGGCGTGCTGGAGTCGCCCGTGGCGAAGTTCCTCTCGGAGGCAGAGCAGATCGCGTTGATCGACGCGCTCGGCGCGGTGGCGGGGGATCTTCTCCTGATCGTCGCGGGGTAACGGTCGATGGTACGCGACGTGCTGGGCGCCCTCCGGCTCGACCTCGGGCGGCCGCCGTTGGGGGAGGGCGGACTGCACTTCTTGTGGGTGGTCGACTTCCCGTTGTTCGAAGAAGGCCCGGACGGCGCGCCCGCGCCCATGCACCACCCGTTCACGATGCCGCACCCCGACGACATCGATCGGCTGGAGTCCGACCCCCTCTCGGTACGCGCCCAGGCGTACGACCTCGTGCTCAACGGTTGGGAGTTGGGCTCGGGCTCGGTGCGTATCCACCGGCCCGATGTGCAGCAACGCATCTTCTCGATCATCGGGATCGACGCCGACGACGCGCGCGAGCGCTTCGGGTTCCTGCTCGAGGCGTTTCGCTTCGGCGCGCCGCCGCACGCGGGGTTCGCCGTCGGCATCGACCGCTTCGTCGCGATCCTGTGCGGCGAGGAGAACATCCGCGAGGTCATCGCGTTCCCGAAGACTCAGTCCGGCGTCGACCCGATGACGAACGCCCCCACACCGATAGACCCCCGGCACCTGAAAGACCTGGGCCTGAAACTCCTAGAGGCAAAACCCAAGTCTCAATAGTTGCAAACAGATAGCAACGAAATCGACCTCCAGCCGTCCGAATTGTTGCAAACAGAGAGCAACGAAATCGACCTCCAGCCGTCCGAATTGTTGCAAACAGATTGGTGTCTCACGGCGAACCTAGGTTCCGGCGCATGCCTACACCGCTTGCTCGATTCGAGTCGGTCCTTGCCGGTCAACACGGGTTGGTGACGCGCCGTCAGCTGAAGGAGGGCGAGCTCGGCGACCTTCAGTTGCGGACGCTCGTGCGACAGGGGCTGTTGCGGCGCATCAGGCCGGGCGTGTACGTGTTGGTCGGAGCCAGGGACTCTTGGGACCGCGGCCTGCTCGCCATCGTTTTGTCCACCCAGGACTCGGTGGCGTCGCACGCTTCGGCCGCGAGATTGTGGACGCTGCAACCGCGACCCGAGGATCGATACGAAGTCACGGTCACGGGTGCGTACCGGAGAACGGTGCCAGGCGCCATTGTCCATCGCTCGCGCGTTCTGGGTGAAGACGACATCGTGCGGACAGGCGACATCGCACGCACGACCTTCGAGCGCACACTCTGTGATTGCTCGACTGTCATGAGCGCGTACCAACTCGGTCGCGCTCTCGACGACGGGTTGCGACGTGGTGTCGCATCGCTGCGACGGCTGGGCGAGTGTGCTGAGCGACTCGAGTCCGGGCCCGGTCGTCACATGTCGGCCATCCGTATGCTCCTCGCGGAGCGCGGTGTCGGTTTCGACCCGGGCGGAAGCAGGTCGGAACTGCACCTGCTGGACATCTTTCGCCGCGCCGGCCTTCCGGTTCCCGTTCAGCAATACCGCGTACGGGTCGGGACGAAGACGTATCGGCCGGACTTCGCGTGGCCCGACCAGAAGGTGCTCGCCGAGTACTACGGGTTGCCATTCCATACCGGCGCGAGCGCTGTGGTCGCCGACAGCGCTCGTCTGACCGCCTTGTCGGCGGCGGGGTGGCTTCCGCTCATATTCACCAGCGCGTCGTCCGACGCCGAGATTGTCGATCGCGCAGCAGCCGCTCTGCAGGAACGAGCCAAGCCGTTCGAGATCGGCGCGTAAGGCACGACCCGGCCCGCGTTTGCAACATTTCGGACCTGTGTACGTCGAAAACGTTGCAATCTGTTTGCTGCAAAATGGGGCGCGTAGCCTGGGCGGGTGAGTGGTCGTGGGCCTGATCTGTTCGCTTCGGCGGTCGAGGAGCGGTTGGCGCGCAGGGCGCCGCTCGCGGCGCGTTTACGGCCCCGGACCCTGGACGAGGTCGTCGGTCAGGAGCACCTTCTCGGGCCGTCCCGGCCGCTCCGGGTACTGATCGAGTCCGACCGGCTCTCGTCGGTCATCATCTGGGGCCCGCCCGGCACCGGTAAGACCACGATTGCCCGGCTCGTCGCGGGCGTCAGCGAGAAGGCGTTCGAAACCCTGAGCGCGGTGAGCGCGGGGGTGAAGGACGTCCGAGAGGTTGCGGAACGGGCCCGGGGACGCCTGGGCGAACGCGGCCAGGGCACGATCCTCTTCCTCGATGAGGTGCACCGTTTCTCGCGCGCGCAGCAGGACGTGCTGCTCCCGTTCGTCGAGGAGGGCCTCCTCGTACTGGTCGGCGCGACCACCGAGAACCCGTTCTTCTCGCTCACCGGTCCGCTGCTTTCGCGCAGCACCCTCTTCCGACTCGAGCCCCTCGACGACGACGCGCTCGCCGAGCTCGTGCACCGCGCCCTCGCCGACTCCGAACGCGGGCTCGGCGCGGAACCGACCGATATCGATCCCGACGCGCTGCAGCACCTCCTCGACAAGAGCGAGGGCGATGCCCGCCACGTCCTCACCGTGCTCGAGGTCGCGCACGCGCTCACCGTCCAGGCCGATCGCACCACGATCTCGCTCGACGACGCGGAAGCCGCACTCGCGCTCCGCAGCGTCCGTTACGGCGACGACGAGCACTACGACATCATCTCCGCGTTCATCAAGTCGATCCGCGGCTCCGATCCCGACGCGGGCCTCTACTGGCTGGCGCGCATGCTCGAAGCGGGGGAGGACGCGCGTTTCATCGCGCGCCGCCTGGTCAATCTCGCGAGCGAGGACATCGGTCACGCGGATCCGCAGGCGCTTCTCACCGCCGACGCCGCGGCGCGGGCCGTCGAGTACGTCGGTTTGCCGGAGGTGGCGATCAACCTCGCGCACGCGGTCATCCACCTCTCGCTCGCACCGAAGAGCAACAGTGTCGTGTCCGCCCTCGGGGCGGCGACCAGTGCCGTGCGCGATCGCCGCCCGGGCGCCGTCCCCATGCACCTGCGGGACGCCCATTACCGCGGAGCGCAGATGCTGGGCCACGGCAAGGGGTACCTATATCCTCACGACGATCCGTCCGGGTGGGTTCCGCAGGAGCACCTCCCGGTGGAGGTGGCCGGCGAGCAGTT
>JAUZEI010000550.1 GCA_030839105.1 Actinomycetota bacterium | reverse complement strand
GCCATCTCGTCGGTGTCGGCGAGATGCGAGATCGTGTCGCGTACGTCCCAGCCCCATGCCGGAGTCGGCGCGAGCCACGCGTCGGCATCGATCTCGCCGACGACCGACTGCAGTTCGAGCTGTTCGGTTTCGAGATCGCCGACCAGCTCGGCGACGTCAGTCACGGACGACGGACGCGCGTCCGGCCGAGTGACACCTTGACTTCCGCGGGATGCGGCATCGGCGGCGGACCCGAAGTCATCCGTATGTCCATGTACTTCGCCATCTCTTCGTACACCGCGTCGCCGAGCATCTTGCGCAGCTCGGGCTCCATCGACTTGTAGACGGCCTCAGAGCCGGTGAACGCCTCTTTGGCCTCGGTGCACCACCACGCGAACTCTTCGCCGCCTTCGCCCCAGCCGTCGCGGCCGAACTCGCTCAACACCGACGTGACCGACTCGTCTTCTTCGTCGCGGTCGACGGCGCGCAACGGAAGCTGCCAGCAGACCGTCGGCTTGGTGTCGCTGAAGTGCTGGCCGGTGTTCAGCGCGTGCAAATGGAGCGCGCAGCCGGGACCGGCTTCGAATCCGGGACGATTGAGGAACACGCACGCGTCGTCGTGCAACCGCGTGCGCCATTCCTCCTTGCCCGCGCTCTGCCATACGCCTTTCTTGAGGCCGATCTCCTTGAACTGCCACTCGTCGTCACCGAGACGCTTGGCGAGTTTTTCGACCTTCTCCTTGACCTTCTTCTCGGACTCGTATGCGCCGTAGGAGCAGCAGCCGTGGACCAGTTCGGGTGCCGGCTCGGTGAGGACGCCCTGACATCCCTGACCGAAGATGCAGTGCCACGACGACGCCATGAAGGTGACGTCGATCTGCCATTGCCGCTTCTCCTTGCCGGCAATCGGGATCGTGATCCACTCGCGCGTCGCTCCAACCATGATGGCCAACGCTAGTCGGTAGCATCCCGCGTATCGCGCACTCCGACCCGTCTCATGAGCAACTCCTGACCGACCTTCGCGGCTGCGTGGGTGAAGGTCGTGCGAGTGACGAACCGCTCGAGCTCGCACTGTACGCGCGTGACGCCGGAGTCGCGGTCGGCCGCGCCGACGCGGTGTGCTTTCCGGGTTCCGGCGCGGAGATTGCGGCCGCGGTGCGCGTGGCCCGGCGGCACGGACGACCGTTCGTCGCTCGGGGCAGCGGTACCGGGCTCGCAGGGGGTTCCACGCCGCTCGGCGACCCCGTCGTGATCGTCACCACGCAGATGAACCGCGTGCTCGAGGTCGATGCCGAGGCGTGCGTCGCCTGGGTCGAGCCGGGCGTGCTCAACCTCGACCTGTCGCGTGAGGTCGCCCCGCTCGGGCTCCACTACGCGCCCGACCCGTCGTCGCAGCAGGCGTGCACGATCGGCGGCAACGTCGGCACGAATGCAGGCGGACCCCACTGTCTGTCCGAGGGAGTCACCTCCGCGCACATCCTGGCGGTCGACGTCGTGCTGCCCGACGGCACCGAGGCCCGCCTCGGCAGCCTCGCCCCCGACGCGCCGGGCTACGACCTGCGGGGTTGCTTCGTCGGCTCCGAGGGCACGATGGGCATCGCCACGCGCATCGCGGTCCGCCTCACGCCCGACCCGCCGTGCGTCGCGACGATGCTGTGCGCATTCGACTCCGTCGAGGCCGCGGCCGCGACCGTCAGCGGTGTCATCGCCGCAGGCGTGCTGCCCGCCGCGCTCGAGATGATGGACGCGCGCATCACGGAGGCGGTGGAGGACTTCGTCGGCGCGGGATACCCGCGTGACGCGCAGGCGGTGCTGCTCGCAGAGGTCGACGGTCTGGCCGGCGGCGTCGCGGCGCAGGTCGACGCGATCTCGTCGGTTGCGCGCGCCAACGGTGCAACCCTCGTCCGCGTCGCGGCCGACGACGCGGAACGCGCGCTGCTGTGGAAGGGCCGCAAGTCGGCGTTCGGCGCGATCGCGCGCATCGCGCCGGACTACTACCTGCACGACGCCGTGGTGCCGCGGACGAAGCTCGTCGACGTCCTGCGGCGGGTGTACGAGATCGCCGACGCGCACCAACTCATCGTGATGAACGTGTTCCATGCCGGCGACGGCAACCTGCATCCGCTTCTCGTCTTCGACCGGCGCGAACCAGGGATCTGGGAACGTGTGTACGCGGCGGGCACGGAGATCCTCGACGCGTGTATCGACGCGGGCGGAGTGCTCACCGGCGAGCACGGAGTCGGCATCGAGAAGCGCGATCTCATGGCGCGCATGTTCTCCGTCGACGACCTCGACGCGCAGGCGCGACTACGTGACGCGTTCGATCCCGACGGCGCCGCGAATCCGCAGAAGGTCCTTCCGCGCGGCAGCCGGTGCGGCGAGTTGCAACGCGTCCCCGAAGGAACGTGGATATGAGCTCGCCGGCGGATACCGGCGTCGCGCTCGACATCGCGCCGGTGGGAGCGCGTACTCACTGGGAAGTGGGTGGTCCACCCGTCGCCGGCGCGATCGAAGTGCGTGCGAGGGCCGGTGTGATCGCGTACGAGCCGGCCGACATGACGATCACGGTCGGTGCGGGAACCAGCTTCGACGAGCTCGACCGCGTGCTGGCCGAGCACGGCCAGCAGTGCGCGCTCGACCCGCGCTCACGCGCCGCGACCGTCGGCGGGATCCTTGCCTGCGGACTGTCGGGCCTGCGTCGTCTGCGTCACGGACCGATCCGCGATCACGTGCTCGAGGTCCGCTTCGAGACCGGCGACGGTCGACTCGTCAAGGGTGGAGGCCCGACGGTCA
>JAUZEI010000547.1 GCA_030839105.1 Actinomycetota bacterium | reverse complement strand
TGCTGGCCGCGGCCGCGCCGACGCTCGCGACCGAGGTGATCGCATTGTTCGTCATGGGCGCCGCCTCGTTCGCGTTCATCGCTACCGCCAACACGACACTTCAGCTGACGGCGCGACCCGAGATGCGGGGCCGGGTGATGGCGCTGTACGCGATCGCGTTCCTCGGGAGTACACCCGTCGGGAGCCCCATCATCGGATCGATCTGCGCGGTCTGGGGCCCTCGGGCCGGTTTCGCGATCGGGGGAGTGGCCGCCCTCCTCGCCGGGCTCGCGGCCTGGGTGTCGTTCTCCCACATGCGCACCGAACGGGAACAGCGCATGCAAGCCGTGACCGCGCGGGTCGCGTAAGCCCGGGCGCGTCAGCGCCGGAACGGCAGCACGTCGGCGCGGTCACGCCGGAAGCGGCGTAGAAGCCGAACGCGCCATCCGTCGTCGATCCGCCGCGGCGCGGGAACCGTCTCGCCGGTGGCGGCCGACAACCCGCCGGCAAGATGTGCGATCAACCGCGCGGTGTCCTCGATCGGCAACTGGAACGTGCTGGTGCACGTGTCGCCCTGCCACGTGCTCAACACCGCGGTGCGGTGGTCGGTGTGCCACGTCACCTGCAAGCGACGGTCGGGCGCGCGTCGGTCGACGAACCACTCCCGGTTGCTGTGTCGCAGCGGCGATGCGCCCATGGATCCAGTGTGCCGCGTCGGTTCCGGGTGGTCCAGGGCGGAGGGCCTGAACCACCCGCCGCGGCTCGGACCGTTGTTACTGGATGTAGCCCTCCACCGTCGTCGGGTCGCGGGGCTGCGCGGCGCCCGGGTCACGGCCGAACTCCTCCTGACTGCGGCGCTGGCGCAGGAGGTCCCAGAGTTGGTCGAGCGTCACCTCGAGGTCACGAAGCTGAGCCGGGTCGTGGTCGGCGTCCTGCTGCAACTTCTGTTCCTCGGCGACGAGGTGGGTGATCCGATCGATCAGGTCGCGGTCGTCCACTGCTGACTCCTTCACGGCGCTCGGTGCTTTGCGACCGGTTGTACCCGGGGCCGCGCCAGACTACGACCGTGCTGCGATTCGGGACCCCCGCCGCTCGCTGGGTCATCGCGGCGACCGTCCTCGGGTCGGGGGTCGCGTTCCTCGACGGTTCGGTGGTCAATGTCGCCCTGCCGGCTATCGGACGCGACCTGCACACCGACGTCGCCGGGCTGCAATGGACACTCGACGCGTATCTCGTCACCCTGACTGCACTCCTGCTGTTCGGCGGCGCGCTCGGCGACCGGATCGGCCGCAAGCGTGTGTTCATCGTCGGCCTCTTCGCGTTCACGGCCGCGAGCATCGGCTGCGCGGCGGCACCGAACGCGTTCGTGTTGGCGCTCGCGCGCGCGGTGCAGGGTGCGGGCGGCGCGTTCCTTGTCCCGGGGAGTCTGGCGATCATCGCCGCGAGCTTCGCCGAGTCCGATCGGGCGCGGGCGATCGGTACGTGGTCGGGCCTCGCCGCGATCTCGGGGGCGCTCGGGCCGTTCCTCGGCGGCTGGCTCGTCGACGCGGCCTCGTGGCGATTCGTGTTCCTCGTGAACATCCCGATCACCGCCGTCACCATCGTGATCACGATCCGCCACGTTCCGGAATCGCGCGCGGAGGAGGAAGCGCCTCTCGACGTCGGCGGGGCAGTGTTGGCTTCGCTCGGGCTCGCGGGCGCGTGCTGGGCGTTGATCCAGGGCGCGCAGGGCGTCGACGCCGGAGTGGTCGTCGGTGGCACGATCGGCGTCGGTTCGTTGATCGCGTTCCTCATGCGTGAGGCGCACCACTCGCATCCGATGCTCCCGCTCGATCTCTTCCGCTCCAAGCAGTTCAGCGGTGTGAACGGAACCACCCTTGCGGTCTACGCCGCGCTCGGCGCCGCCTTCTTCCTCGTTGTGCTCGAGCTGCAGATCGCGCTCGGCTATTCCGCGCTCGAATCGGGCGCCGCGCTCCTGCCCTCTACGGCGATGATGCTGCTCCTCTCGGGTCGGGCAGGTGCGCTCGCGCAACGCATCGGTCCGCGCCTGCCGATGACCGTCGGTCCGATCACGGTGGCGATCGGGATGTTGCTCTTCACCCGCATCGAGCCCGGGAGCCACTACGTGACGGCCGTTCTGCCCGCGACGCTCGTCTTCGGATTGGGGCTCGCCACCACGGTCGCACCGCTCACCGCGACGGTCTTCGCGGCGGTCGGTCCGGACGAGCTGGGCGTGGCGTCGGGTGTCAACAATGCCGCGGCTCGCCTGGCCGGGCTGCTGTCCGTGGCGGTGCTGCCTGCCGTTGTTCATCTCGACACCACGCTGGCGCCGGCCGTGTTGACGGGCCGCGTCGCGGAGGCGATGCGCATCTGCGCGGGCTTGTGCGTGGTGGGGGCGGTGATCGCCTTCTTCACGGTCAGCAGGATCAGTTCGGTTTCCACGCCCCGACTCGCGAATGTGCACCAGCCGTGTCACCACGCGTCGTTCGCCGACGTCACCGGATAACGTCTCGCGCCGTATCGATGCCGGACGCCGCGGATGCGGCGAAGGAGCGGTCGACCGTGGAATTCGGGCTCTTCAACAGCGCGTGCGTGTTGCCGCAGTTCAACGGCGACGAGCATCGCCGCATCATGGACGAGGCGGCGATCGTGCAGACTGCCGACCGGGTCGGCTTCAAGTACACGTGGGCGACCGAGCACCATTTCCTCACCGAGTACTCGCACCTCTCGGCGAACGAGGTGTTCCTCGGCTACCTCGCGGCCGCCACGTCGTCGATCCACATCGGGTCCGGCATCTTCAACGTCACGCCCCCGGTGAATCACCCCGCGCGCGTCGCGGAACGGGTTGCGATGCTCGATCATCTCTCCGAAGGACGCTTCGAGTTCGGCATGGGTCGCGGCTCGTCGACGACCGAGCAGAAGGGCTTCGGCATCGCCGATCCGGAGCTCACCCGCGACATGTTCGACGAAGTTGTCGGCGAGTTCCGCAAGATGTGGAAGGCCGGGGAGTATCCGGGCTTCGACGGCAAATTCTTCTCGATGCCGGCCCGCAACGTGCTGCCCAAGCCCTACTCGGCGCCGCATCCGCCGATGTGGGTCGCGGCGGGCAATCCGGCGACGTTCACGAAGGCGGCGCGCATGGGTCTCGGCGTGTTGTGCTTCACGATCGGTGGGCCGGAGTCGGTCAAGCCGCTCGTCGAGCTCTACAAGAACGAGATCGCGAACGCGGAACCGGTCGGCGACTTCGTGAACGACAACATCATGGTCACGACCCAACTGCTGTGTCTCGAAGACGGACAGCGTGCCCGTAACCTCGGGGCGGACATGGGCCAGGGTTACCACCGCAGC
>JAUZEI010000541.1 GCA_030839105.1 Actinomycetota bacterium | reverse complement strand
CGACGGCGTGTTGTGGCTCACCGACAAGAAGGGTCGGCGGGTCGGCGTACCCACCGACAAGATCGCCTACGTCGAGATCGTGACCGACGCCGGGGGCCGCAAGGTCGGCTTCGGGGCGAGCTGACACGCAGGCCGTCGTGAACGGGCCCGCGCCCGAGCTGCTCGATCGTCGACTCCTGTTCTTCACGGGCAAGGGCGGCGTCGGCAAGAGCACGATGGCCGCGGCCACCGCGCTGCTCGCATCGAGCATCGGCAAACGCGTCCTGCTCGTCGAGGTCGACGCCAAGGGCGACATCCCCGCGCAGTTCGAGCATTCGCCGGTCGGGTTCGCGCCCAAAGAGATCCACCCCGGCGTCCTCGCGATGGCGATGGACACTGAAGCGTCGCTGCAGGAGTATCTGCGCCTCAATCTCCGCGTGCCGGTCATCGGACGGATCGGTCCCCTCGCGCACGCGCTCGATTTCGTGGCGACGGCCGCGCCCGGCGTCAAGGAGATCCTGACGATCGGCAAGATCGCATGGGAGGTGCGCGAGGCGATGGAGGGCCGCGCCGACTTCGACATTGTCGTCGTCGACGCGGCCGCGACCGGCCACATCGTGGCCCAGCTCGGCGCGGCGGACTCGATCCGCGAGCTGGTCGACGTGGGCCCGCTGCGTAGCCAGACGCAATGGGTTTCCGACATCCTCGCCGACCCCGCGATCACGGCGGTCAATGTCGTCACGACGCCGGAGGAGATGCCGGTCGCGGAGACGATCGAGTTGGTCGAACGGATCCGCAACGAGGTGCACGTGCCGCTCGGCGCCGTCATCGTCAACCGTGTCCTACCCGAGTTGTTCACCCGTGCCGACGAGGAGACGTTCGAAGCATTGCGCGCGCCGAAGCCGAGCGCGTTGCTGGCGGCGCGTGTCGGTCCGGGCGTCACCGACGTCCTCGACGCGGCCCGCCTCGCGGTCTCGTTGCGACGCACCGGCGCGATGCATCTGGAACTGCTGCGCCAGGCGGTCGATCTGCCGCTGTTGTACGTGCCGTACCTCTTCGTACGCGCACATGGTCTGCGGGTGACGCGCATGGTCGCGGACGCGCTGGGCGCGGAGCTCGGACTGTGAGCGCTCGCCGCCGGGGTGATCGCGACGGAGACGGCGGCCGCGCCGTCACGCTCGAGCAGTTGCTCGCAGCCAAGGAGATCGTCGTGTTCTGCGGTTCGGGTGGGGTGGGCAAGACCTCCGTGGCGGCGGCCGCCGCGCTCGGCGCCACGGTGCACCTCGGCGGCAAGGTCCTCGTCCTCACGATCGATCCCGCCCGCCGGCTCGCGACCGCCCTCGGCATCGAGGGTCTCGGCAATCGGGCGGTCCGGGTGCCCCCGGAAGTGCTGAAGGCCTCGGGCATCGAGCCACGCGGTGAGCTCTGGGCCGCGATGCTCGATACGAAGCAGTCGTGGGACGATCTCGTGCTCCGCCACGCGCCCGACGAGGAGACCGCGTACCGGATCCTCGAGAACCGGCTCTACACCAACCTCACGGCGAGGTTCGTGCAGAGTCACGACTACATCGCGATGGAACGACTCTTCGAGATCCACGCGACGGGCGAGTACGACCTCATCATCATCGACACGCCGCCGACGCGGAACGCGATCGATTTCCTCGATGCGCCCGCGCGCATGGCCGACTTCTTCGGGAGTCGGTTGTTGCGCTGGCTCACGCTGCCCTACCGCGTCGGAGGCAAGCGCGGCACGCGCGTGCTGAACGTCGCGAGCCGGCCCTTCTACCAAATGGCCGATCGCATCCTGGGAAGTCAGTTCCTGCACGACATCGCCGAGTTCTTCTTGAACTTCCAGTCGATGTACGAGGGCTTCGTGACGCGCGCCAAGGCGGTCGGACGCCTGCTGCACGACAAGCGCACGACGTTCGCGGTGGTGACGACGCTCGAAGCGGCACCGCTGCACGAAGCCGAGCGCTTCTGCGCCACGCTCATCTCGCGCGACTTCCACCTCGGCGCGCTGGTGTTGAACAAAACACTGCCCGATTCGCTGCGTGACCCCGAGGGCGCGGTGGCCGCGACCGCATGCATCGACGAGGCGGCTTCGCTCGCCGATGTGCTGGTCGACCCGGACGATCCCGCGCGGGCGGATCGCGACCGCGTCGCGCGCGTCCTGCGGACCGTGGGAGAGTCGTACCGCAACTTTTCGGTCGTTGCGATGCGCGAGGCCGAGCTGCGGGCCGAGCTCGCGCGTGTCCCCGACGTCGTCGCACGCATCCCGACGTTCGCCGACGACATCAGCGACGTGGCCGGCCTCGACGCGCTCGGTCGCTACCTCTTCAGCGGTTCCGGGCCGACCCGGTGAGCACGATCGAAGGCCTGGCGCTCGCGCGCACGGCGCTCTCCGGGCCGGATCTCGTGCACATGGAGCGCCTGGTCTCGTCGTGGCGGCCCCTCGCCGACCTGTCGTTCGCCGACCTGATGCTCCTCGCGCCGATCGCGGGCGAGGAAGGCCATCGTTTCGTCGTGCTCTCGCAGGTGAGGCCGGTGACGGGCCAGACGAACTATCCGCAGGATCTGGTCGGCACCATCGTCGACGAGGTCGAACGGCCGCTGTACGCGCGGTGCTGGCGTTCCGCCGACATCGTGCGGGGCGATACCGCCGCGCTCGGCTCGAAGGACCGCGTGCGCGTGCAGGTCATTCCGGTCCGCCGCGAAGACCGGCTCATCGGGCTCCTCAC
>JAUZEI010000540.1 GCA_030839105.1 Actinomycetota bacterium | reverse complement strand
CGCGCTCGACAATGCACCCTCTCGCAGGGCGTCCGAAACAGCCCCCAAGCCGGGGAGCTCCTTCGAATTCTCCAACGCGCGCTGCGCAACATTCGTCGCCGTTCCGCCCAACTTCGCGAGGTGCGCGGCCGGCGAGCGCGCTCCCGCAGTCCGCCACGAACCCGCGGCCTCGACACGCGCGGCGAGCAACGTCTTCGCGTTCGCGCCCAACCGTTCGATCCCGTCGAACGCCTGCCACATCTCGGTCACATCGGAGAACGCGACCTCGTCGGGTTCGAGCACCCGCAGCATCGACGCAATCACCCGTTCCGCCAAAAGTACATTTGCCAACCCGACGTGCACCCGTGCTTGGTCCTCCATGACCGCCATGCACACACCGTGACAGCCAGGTGTGACAACTACGACGCGGCTACGACGCCGTGAACAAACTCAACGCGCGCAGCGGACCAAAGTGCGGCCGGGATTCAGTCGCGGTAGATCGGTGTGCGCTTCTCCTTGCGGGCGCGGATGGCCTCTTCGAAGTTCTGGGTCGTGAGGCGTACGTAGAGTTGCGCGATCCCTTCGTGATCCATGTGCGCGGTCAGGCTCGCGGCGTCGAGGCTCGACCACAGCATCCGCTTCGTGACCTCGACCCCGACGCGCGAGAAGCCGATCATGCGCTCCGCGACGGCGTAGCACTCGTCGAGCATCGCGTCGGCCGGAACGACCCTCGAAACGAGCCCGATGCGTTCTGCCTCTGTCGCGTCGACGTCGCGGCCGGTGAGCATGATGTCGAACGCGCGCGCCGATCCGACCTCACGCGGCAGCAGATACGAGATCCCGAGCTCGCTCGCGGTCAGACCGTTGTTGATGCCCGCGGCACGGAAGTACGCGGCTTCGGATGCGATGCGGATGTCGCACGCGCACGCGAGGCAGAAGCCGCCGCCGATCGCCGCGCCGTTGATCGCGCCGATGACCGGCTGGTGCATCTTGCGGATCGCGTGGATCACGTCGTCGAGGAGCTCGAGCGCGCGCCGCGCGATCGACGTGACGGTCAGTCCGTCGATGTTCGGGAGGTAGCCGGCGTCCTCGAGATCGGCACCCGAGCAGAAGCCGTGCCCGGCGCCGGTGAGCACGACGACACGCACGTCGTTGTCGTGACTCAAGCCCTCGAGCGCCTCGCGCAGCGGGATCATCACGTCGAATGCCATCGCGTTCATGCGCTCGGGGCGGTTCAAGGTCACGAGCGCGACACTCGGACGGGGCTTGGTGATCTCGACGAACGACATGCGACTCTCTCCGATCAGGGCAGGATGCCGGCGTGGCGTACCGGCCGGAACGGGCCGCGGCTGCGGTTCTCGCTCAACGTGAGTCCGTGCAGGAGCGCGTTGCGCAGGTCGCGGGGATCGATCACGTCGTCGTAGCCCATACCGCTTGCGCTCCGGAACGCGGCCGCCGACTGTTCTTGGGCGATCTGCGCCGCCTCCTCGGCCGTGAGCTTCGCCGATGCCGCGCCGCCCGACGCAGGCAGTGCCCCGAGAGTGATCGCCGGAAACGACAGGGAGATCGTCTGGCTGTCGAACGGGTTCATGCCCATGATCGACGAGCCGAAGCCGAACGCCTTGCGCACCGTCACATGCAATTTGGGCGACCGCAACCGATGCTGCGCCGCGAACATGCGGGCGACCGCGCGCAACGCGCCCGCGCGCTCGGCCTGCGTGCCCGCCATCACGCCCGGGTTGTCGGCGAGCAGGATGCACGGAAGGTGGAACGCACCGGCGACGTCGATGAAATGCGCAGCCTTCTCCGCGGCCGCGGTGTCGACGGTGCCGGCTCTCACGCTCGGATCGTTGGCCACGATCGCGACGCTTCGGCCTCCGAGCCGGGCCAGCGCGGTCACGATCGCCGCCCCGAAGCTCGGTTGCACCTCGAGCATTGATCCGGCATCGACGAGGCGTTCGACGACGGCCCGCATCGGATAGGGCGTACGGGGATTGGGCGGGATCAGGTCGAGGAGGTCGTCGAGCCGGCGGGGGCCGGTGTCCGGGCCGTCGACGACGGCCGGTGGCCCGGTCCACGCGTTCGCGGGGAAGTACGACAGGTAACGGCGCGCGGTCGCAATGGCGTCGGCGTCGTCGCGCGCGAGGTTGTGCGCGACGCCCGACACGTCGACGTGTACCTGCGGACCACCCAGGTCCTCCTTCGTGACGTCCTCGCCGATCGCGTCCTTCACGAGGGGCGGACCCGCGCTGAACAGCTGCGAGTCGGGGGTCATCACCACGAAATCGGAGAGCGGCGCGGTCAGTGCGCCGTGTCCGGCCGACGGGCCCAGCACCAGGCACACCATCGGCACGACGCCCGACAACTCGGCGAGCGCCTGCAGGTCGTTGGGCTTGCGCCCGCTCGCCTTGTTCGTCAGCCGGTGGCCTGCGCCCTCGAGCATGAAGACGAGCGGCACCCGTTCCTGGCGCGCGAGCTGCGCGAGCCGGTAGCGCTTGTCGGCTGCCCCCGTGCCGATCGATCCGCCCAGGACCGTGAAGTCCTCGACACCCGCGAGTGCGGGGCGGCCGTCGATCCGCCCGAGACCCGCGACGAGCGCGTCGGCCGCGTTCTCGGTCGCGCCCGTGAACGCGCCGAGCTCGGCGAAGGTGCCCGGATCGAAGAGCGCGTCGATGCGCTGGCGAGCGTCGAGCTTGCCGCGCCCGTGGTGGCGTTCGAGGCGCTCGGCTCCACCCATCTGGCGGCTCGCGGCGCGCCGCTGTTCGAGCCGGGCGAGGATCGGTTCCCAGGCGCGCCGGTTGGTGTCGTCCGTCACCCGTGTCCGTTCATTGCCCGGCGGCCTGCTTCACACTCGAGATCGGGTCGCCCGCGAGCAATGCCTGCACGGCCGGCAGCTTGCTCGCCAGGCCCTGGAGCTCCGAGCCGGCGCGGATGCCCGTGCGTATGCCCATGATCTCCATCGCGCGATGCACGCTGCGCTTGTTGATCTGCAGGAGCTCGGCGGGGACGCCTGCGATCCGTTCCGCGATAGCGACGACGCGTCCGTCGAGCTCGGCGGCGGGGAAGGCACGGTTCGCGAGACCCATCCGTACCGCGTCGTCGCCCGTGACGGCGTCGCCGGTGAGCACGAGCTCCATCGCGTTGCGCATACCGACGAGCCACGGGTGGTACTGGAAGTCGGGCGGACTGATGACGCGCACGACCGGATAGCTGAACGTGGCGTCGTGCGCGACGTACACGAGGTCGCACGCGGCGACGAGCTCGGTACCACCCGCCATCGCGTATCCGTGCACCTGGGCGATGACGGGCTTGGCGAGGTCCCAGATGTGGACCCAGCCCTCGGTGACGTGGCGCGACCAGCTCCCGTCACCCCCCGCCGTGTAGTACGGCCGCTCGTCGGTGGCGGCGCGCTTGAGGTCGTATCCCGCGGAGAAGCATGGCCCCGCGCCGCGCACGATCGAGACGTGCACCGTCTCGTCGACGTCGGCGCCTTCGAGCGCGGCGAACAGCTCGGCGCGCATGCCGTTGTTGATCGCGTTGCGTTTGTCGGGACGGTTCAGTGTGATGCGCCGAACACCGGTGGCGGGATCGTCGACCTCGATGAACTCGTATGTCGTTGCACTCGTCACGACGTGCTCCTGTTCACTGGTCGCTCGCGCTCCACCGACAAATCCATGGGGATGCGCTGCTGCCCGGCTTCCGCCTCCCGGCGCCCCTGTCGCTCCGCGCTCCGGGCGAGGTCGGCCATGAGCTCGATCGCCTCGTCCTGATCGGCGTGAATGGTCAGGCCGGTGATCCCGCATTCGGTCCACGGGACGAATCGTTTCGCGATGCGATCGGGCGAGCCGAGGAGCGCGCCTTCGTCGACGTACTCGTCCGGCACCGCGTCGGTCGCGTCGTCGCGCCGGCCCGCGAGGAACAGGTCCTGAATCCGGTCGGCCGCGTCCTGGTAGCCGCGGCGGACCATCGCATCCTTGTGGAAGTTCTTGTCGCGCGCCCCCATCCCACCGACGTACAGCGCGACGCGCGGTTTCATCCGGGCGATCGTGCCCGCCACGTCGTCGGTGAGATGCACGGTGGTCGACGCCTGGACGGCGAGTGTGCCGAGGTCGCGGCCGGAGCGCGCCGCGCCCGTTTCCAACGTGGCGCGGAAGCCCGGTGCGTTGGCGGGGGAGAGACCCATCGGGATCCAACCGTCGGCCACCTCGGCGGCGAGCGCAACGTTCTCGGGCCCGCCCGCGGCGAGGTAGATGGGCAACGCCGGATTCGGGTGCAGGATCGAACGCAGCGGCTTGCCCAGACCGGTTGCGTCCGCGCCCGCGTACGGCAGGCTGATCGCCCGACCTTCGTACGCGACCGGACCC
>JAUZEI010000499.1 GCA_030839105.1 Actinomycetota bacterium | reverse complement strand
TACTGGGTCTCCGGAGCCCGCGATCGGGACTCGACGGACGTCGGAGTACCCGTGATCCGGGGGCCGGAACGGCGGACGGCGTGGAAGAACGCCGAGACGGCCTGCGCCACCGGTTCCCGGACCGTGGTGATGACGGTCCACGGCGCGCTGGGCGTCGGAGGGTGGTGGATGAGGTGCTCCGATTCCCAGAGGTGGTGCGCGCCCGGGAACGCGACGGCCCCGTTCCGGCGCACCCCGTTCGCGTTCGCGGCGGCGCGCGTGCGGTACCGCTGCTCCGCGGGTCCGAGGCGGGCGGCGTCGAGGCGGAACACCTGGAAGACCGGCCTGCCCGTCGCGTCCTGCACCGCCCGCGCCACCGCGGTGCTCCCGGTCTTGCCCATGGAGAAGACGACGGTTGGTGGTTCTCGGCGCCGGGCCATGCGCGCCAGCGCGACCCGTTTCGAGAGGGTATAGCTCCGACCGATGACCGATCGCGCCGTCCCGCGCGCCCAGGCGCCGGGCCCGTCGGCCATTAGAAGTCTTCGAGTGCCGTCGGGTCTGCCTGATCGATCTGCTCGTCGGCGAGATACGCGGAGATCACGTCGGTCGCCGGCGCTTCCATGCGCACCTGTCCGCGGTCGATCCAGACGCAGCGCGACGCCAACAGTCGCACCACCTCGAGGCCGTGCGAGACGATGAGCACGGTGCAGTCTCGATCGCACAGCTCGGTGATCTTCTGCATGCACTTGAGCTTGAACGCGGCGTCGCCCGCGGCGAGCGCCTCGTCGATCAGCAGGATCTCGGGATTGAGGTGTGCGGCCACTGCGAAGGCGAGCCGGCCGAACATGCCGGACGAGTAGGTCCGCATCGGAAAGTCGATCGCGTCGCCGAGTCCGGCGAACTCCTCGACCATCCATGCGTCTTCGGCGACCTGCTCGGAGGAGAGCCCGGCGGTCAACCCGCCGAGCAGGATGTTCTCGCGTCCGGTCAGTTCCCGATTGAAACCGACGCCGAGCGAGAGAAGCGGCGTGACGTGACCCCACACCGTGACGCGCCCGTAAGTGGGGGGAAGGATGCCCGCGATCGTGCGGAAGAGAGTCGTCTTGCCCGCGCCGTTGCGGCCGATGACGCCGTAGACGGACCCGGCCGGTACGTCGAACGACACGCCCCGCAGCGCCTGGATGAGCATGCTGCTCTTCGAGCGATTGCGCAGGCCGGCGAGCGTGCCCTTCAGGGTCTGGCGACTCTCGCGCGTGGCGCGGAACGTCACCCAGAGGTCTTCGACGCGCACTGCGGGCAACGTCTCGGCCTCGGCGTCGAGCAACTCGGGTTCGGGCTCGTCGATCCCCGAGACCCGGCTCATGCCGTTGGGCTCCGCCGTCTCGGCGTCGACCTCCGCCGGTTCGGTATCGAGCTCCGTGATGTCGGCATCCATCTGGGGCGTCTCAGAGTCGTACGGCAAAGTCCCGCTCCCGAGCGAGGAACGTGATGGCGCCGAGGAAGAAGAAACCGAACGCCCACGCCGCGAATCCGAGCACGTAGCCCGACGACGGGAAGCTCCCGGTGAACGTCTGCTCGAGGGCACCGAACAACGGATACAGCGGGTTGAATCGGAGCACCGCTTTCAACGAGGACGGGATCTCCGCGATCGAGTACAGCACCGGAGTGAGGTACAGCCAGAGCCGCGTGACGTACGGCAGGAAGCCGCCCGTGTCGCGGTAGAAGACCATCAGCGGCGCGAGCAGCATTCCGAAGCCCATGTTGAAGACGGTCTGCAGGAGGATCAACACCGGAAGCATGAGGAGCGCAAGTCCGAACGGCTGGCCCAAGATCGCGTGGAACACGAAGTAGACGAGGAGCGTCGGCAGGAAGTCGAGCACCGACTTGAGGATCGAGACGATCGGCAGCGCAGCCCTCGGGAACGAAGCATTCAGGATGAGCTGACGGCCGCCCAATATGGAGCGGGCGCCGCTCATGATGGCCTTGTTCGTATAGGTGAAGAAGAACACCCCCCAGACGAGGTGCGAGAGGATGAGGCTGCGGTTGGCCGCGCTTCCCGGCGGCTTGACGACACTCCGGAACAGGAAGTACACGGCGGCCGTCAGCAAGGGATCGAGGACGACCCACAACTGCCCGATCGCGGTGTCGTAGTGCTCGGCTTTCAGGTCGGTGCGGGCCAGGTGCCACATCAGGCGCCGTCGATCCCGTAGCGCGGCGAGATAAGGGCGCAGGGCGGGGAGGCCGGTCACCGTCGGCTCGTACACCGTCGGAGGTCGAGATGCGGCCGCCATAAAGCCTCGTCAGTGGTCGGAGCGTGGTCGTTCCGAGCCGTGTGTTCCCGGCCGGAGAGGTTGCGAGCTTCCCGCGATTGATGCGCGGTGTGGCGTCGATGCTACTCAGATACGGGCGTCGACAGACCACGAGCGGCGAGGTGCTCGAGCACGATGCGCACCGAATGATCCCACGACCAGCGCTCGACCGCCGCCTCGCGTCCGGCTCGTCCCAATCGCTCCCGCTCCCCGGGATCGTCCCGCAATCCGACCAGCGCGGCCCGGAGTCCGGCGGTATCGCCGGGCCGGACGAGCAACGAGTCGACGCCGGCCCGGAGCCGGTCGGGGAGCGCGCCCGCGTCGGCCGCCACGACCGGAACCCCGGCGGAGAGGTACTCCGCCAGTTTCAAGGGTGAGTAGTGGAACGCGGCACCGGGCGCCGAGAGCACCAGCGCGGCGTCCATCGCGGCGAGGTACGCCGGCAGCCGGCGATGGTCGACCGTGCCGGTGCACACGACTGCAACCCCGGCCGCACGACTGATCTCCTGGACGCGTCGTCGTTCCGGTCCGTCCCCCACGAGCAGCAGCGTCACGTTCTCGACGCCGGCGAGCGCCGTGACCGCCTGGTCGATGGCGTGAAATCGCCGGAAGCTTCCGACCCAGCCCACGACGAACCGGTCCGCCAGCCCGAGCCGCGCCCGCACGTCGGCGCGGTCCTGGGCGGGAGTGAAGATCTCGGTGTCGACTCCGGT
>JAUZEI010000473.1 GCA_030839105.1 Actinomycetota bacterium | reverse complement strand
ATGTCGCGGAAGTGGTTCTCGAGCAGCTGCATCATCGTGAGCAGCTCCTTGTGCGGCTCGGGGAATTCGTTGTCCATCGCCTCGAGCGGCTCGGTGATGCGGATGCCGGCGACGACGTCCTCGCCCTGCGCGTTCTTCAAGAAGTCGCCGTACGGCTTGTGCTCGCCCGTCGACGGGTTGCGCGTGAACGCGACTCCTGTGCCGGAGTCGTCGCCCTTGTTGCCGAACACCATCGTCTGCACGTTGACCGCGGTGCCGAGGTCGTCGGGGATCTTCTCCATCCGCCGGTAGTCGCGCGCGCGGCGGCCGTTCCACGACTTGAACACCGCGTCGATCGCGTAGCGCAGCTGCTCCTGCGGATCGGCTGGGAAGTCGACGCCCGCTTCGCTCTTTACGATGCCCTTGAACGTCTCGACCAGTCGGGCCAGGTCGTCGGCCGTCAGCTCCGTGTCGAAGGTGACGCCCTTGGATTCCATGAGCTCGTGCAGGGCTTCTTCGAAGAGCTCACCGGAGACGTCGAGCACGATCTTGCCGAACATCTGCACGAAGCGGCGGTAGGAGTCGTACGCAAAGCGTTCGTTCTGGGTCTGCTTCGCGAGCCCCTTCACCGAGTCGTCGTTGAGCCCGAGGTTCAAGACGGTGTCCATCATCCCGGGCATCGAGAACGGCGCGCCGGAGCGGACCGACACGAGCAACGGGTCGTCGGCGTCGCCGAGCAGCTTGCCCATCTTCTTCTCGAGCTGCTCGCGCGCGACCGCAACCTCGGCCATGAGACCGGGCGGCAGCTCGTCACCGAGATCCATGTACGCCTTGCACGCGTCGGTGCTGATGGTGAATCCGGGCGGAACGGGAAGACCGAGATTCGTCATCTCGGCGAGGTTCGCACCCTTGCCGCCCAACAGGTATTTCTGGTCGCGACCGCCTTCTTCGAACGCGTAGACGTACTTCTCGCGGCCTTGTTCGGGCATCGACGAACCTTTCAGTCTGCGGCGTCGGTGACGACGATCGTGTGGGCGAAACGGTCATGCAGCCCCTGCATGTTCCCGTTGCGCATCCACATCGTGACGCCGAACAACACGACGACTCCGGCGATCTGTTGCAACAACAGATAGAGAACGAAGGTCACGAGCACGACCAGACCGAACCGGGTGACGGCGCCGCGCCAGCCGAGGGGCGAGCCGTCTTCGCGCAGGACCTTGAGGTGTTGGATGCGCTTGCCGAGCGTCCGGCCCGTGAGGGCGGTCGGGACCGCGAGATACAAGAAGCCGAGAATGAAGGCGATGATGATCGACCCGAGGTAATACGGGTTGAGCTTCGATACCTGGGTGTCGCGCTGCGTCGTGAGATCTTTCGCCTTCGCCTTGGCATCGTCCGACTTCTTCTGGTCGATCGCCTGCTGGGCGGTGTTGTTCGCCTTCTTGTCGGCGCTGACCGCCTTGTCGGCGTCGCTCTTCTGCTTGTTCGTGGCGGTGATCTCGTCGTTGAACCGGTTGATCGTCGCGACGACTTCGGGCTTCTGCGACTTCGCGACGTGCGAAGCCAGGATCTGTGAGCCGCTCACGAGCACGATGATGACGAGGAGGTCGATCACCATCGCGATGATGCGTTGCTTCGGCGCCGGGAACTTCGTGCCGGGCGGCGGCGACAACGTGGCCGCCTTCGTGCGCGCGTCGCGCAGCTCACGCGTGGACTGTTGGCGCGCCTGGCGGGAGTTGCGCGCGGTCGCGCGTAGCCCCTTGCCGGTCGCGCCGTTGGAGGCCGATCCGTTGGTGGTCGTCACGGCACCACCGTCACCGTCGTCGGCGCCGAGGGTGCCCTCCTCCACGGCGAGTGAACGCTGCTCGTCGTAACGACCGCGCTGGTACGGGTCGGAGAGCACATTCCACGCCTTGTTGAGCTTCGCCGCGTCGGCCCGGCCCGAGTCGCTCGCGGTGTCGAGGCCGTCCTTGCGGACGCGGTACGCACCGCGTATGTCGTCGACCGACGCGTCCGCGTCGATACCGAGCAGCGAGTAATAGTCGTCCATCAGCAGATCACACCTAAACGATCACGGAGCTCGGCGACGAGCCGGTCGAGCGGAATTCTTTCTTGGGCCATGGTGTCGCGATCGCGCACGGTAACGGCGCGATCGTCGATCGAGTCGAAGTCGATCGTGACACAGAGGGGCGTGCCGGTCTCGTCCTGACGGCGGTACCGGCGCCCGATCGCGCCGGCGAGGTCGACGTCGATCTGGAAATGCGGCCGCAGCGCGTCGGCGACTTCGTCGGTCAGCGGGAGCAGCGTGTCTTTCTTCGAGAGCGGCAGGACGGCGACCTTGATCGGCGCGAGCCGCGGATCGAGGCGCAGGACCGTGCGCTTCTCGACCTTGCCCTCGCCGGAGGTGGCTTCGTCCTCGTCGTAGGCGGCGAGCAGGAATGCGAGCGTCGCCCGGTCGGCGCCGAGCGCGGGCTCGATGACGTACGGCAGGTAGCGCTCGTCGTTCTCCTGGTCGAAGTACGTGAGATCCTCGCCCGAGAACTTCGCGTGTTGGGAGAGGTCGTAGTCGCCGCGGTTCGCGATGCCCTCGAGCTCGCCCCAACCCCACGGATACGCGAACTCGAGGTCGCTCGTCTGGCTGGAGTAGTGCGAGAGCTCTTCGGTCTCGTGGGGCCGGATACGCAGCTTGTCCTCGGGGATGCCGAGGTCGATGTGCCAGCGGTAGCGCTCCGCCACCCAGTACTCGAACCACTGCGCACTCTGGTCGGGCGGGACGAAGTACTCCATCTCCATCTGCTCGAACTCACGGGTGCGGAAGATGAAGTTGCCGGGCGTGATCTCGTTGCGGAACGACTTACCGATCTGCGCGATACCGAACGGCGGCTTCTTGCGGGTCGTCGTCTGGACGTTCTTGAAGTTGACGAAGATGCCCTGGGCGGTCTCGGGCCGCAGGTATGCGATCGACGAGTCGCTCTCGACCGGACCGACGTGGGTCTGGAACATCAGGTTGAAGTTGCGGGCCTCCGTGAAGGAGTCCTTCGCGCCGCAGTACGGGCACGCGCCCGAGTAGGGGAGCTGGACGGCCCGGAAGCGTTCCTTGCAGTTGCGACAGTCGACGAGCGGGTCGGTGAACGTGGCGATGTGGCCGCTCGCCTCCCAGACCTTCGGGGCCATGAGGATCGCGGCGTCGAGACCCACCATGTCGCTGCGGAGCTGCACCATCGAACGCCACCAGGCGTCCTTGACATTGCGCTTGAGCAGCACGCCGAGGGGTCCGTAATCCCAGGTGGAGCGGAAGCCTCCGTAGATGTCGGACGACGGGAACACCAGACCGCGACGCTTGGCGAGGTTGACGACGCGTTCCATCAACTTGGGGTCGCCGGCGGCTGCCATAGGCAGTCCAGGCTAGTCGCCAGTGTCCACTTTGCCCGGCCCAGAGCCGGGCGTTGGCCGGGCTCTCCCGGGCGTGGCGAGGCGGTTACAGCAACGCGGTCGAACGCAGACGGCGCTCGACGTGATGTTCGACCGCCCGGATACCGAGCTGTTCGACCTCGTGCGTCTCGGGTCCGGGAGGCTGGGCGAAGACACCGTTCAAGCCACCGCCGAGCATTCGGCGCAACAGGTCGAGCGCCGGATACGAGAGCGGCCAGCCCCCGCCCCGCGCGCACGCCCGGCACAGCGCGCCACCTTCGTCGAGATCGAACGCGACGAGGCCGGCGTCGTCGTCGCCCTCGGTGCGACCGCAGCGGGCGCACCCGTCGAGCATCGGATGGATGCCCTCGAGCGACAGCAGCTTCCAGAAGAACGCGGACGTGACCACCGGGTTCTGCAATTCGCCGAGCGCCCGGAGCGCGCCCGTGAGCATGCGGTAGAGCGCCGGGTTCGGCTCGTGCTCCTGCGCGACGCCGTCGACCGCTTCGAGCATCGGGATCGCGTGGGTGAGCAACGTGTACTGCTCCCGCAGACCGCGGTTCGCCTCGAGCGTCTCGGCCTGGGTCACGACGTCGAGCTCGCGTCCCCGGTAGCACTGGAGCGCAACCCGGGTCATCGGCTCGAGCCGCGCCCCGAACCGGCTCGACGTCTTGCGGACGCCCTTGGCGACGGCGCGCACCTTGCCGTGACCCTGCGTGAGCACCGTGACGATGCGGTCCGCCTCCCCGAGCTTGATCGTGCGGAGGACGACCCCCTCGTCCCGATACAGCCCCGGCATTACAGCAGTGTAATTCGCCGACCCTCACCCGCCATACCCGCAAACCCTGCCCACTGTTGGCAGGATTTCGGGCGCCAGGCGCACGTTTCCCTGCCCACTGTTGGCAGGATTTCGGGGTCAGATGGCGCCGAAGCGGCGGTCGCGGCGTTGGTACTCGGCGATCGCCTCGACGAGGTCCTTCGTGCGAAAGTCGGGCCAGAGGACGTCGGTGAAGACCAGCTCCGAGTACGCAAGCTCCCACAGCAGATAGTTCGAGATCCGGTACTCGCCCGAGGTGCGCACGAGCAGATCCGGATCGGGCATGTCGGGGCGGTAGAGCTGGCGGGCGATCGTGCGCTCGTCGATCTTCGCCGGATCGACCCGGCCGTCGGCCGCGTCCTGCGCGATCGTCCGCACCGCGTCGACAATCTCGGCGCGTCCGCCGTAGTTGAACGCGAACGTCAACGTCAGACGGCGGTTCCCCGCGGTCAGCTCCTCCGTCTCTTCGATCCGGCGTCGGACCCGGCCCGGTACCCTCCCGCCGCGCCGACCGATGAACCGCACGCGCACGCCCCGCTCGTTCAGATCGTCACGCCGCGCGAGCAACAGCCGCTCGTTGAAGTTCATGAGGAAGCGCACCTCGTCGAGCGGGCGGCGCCAGTTCTCGGTAGAGAACGCGTAGACGGTCAGCCATTGCAACCCGATGTCCAGCGCGCCGTCGACCGTGTCGAACAGCGCCTCCTCGCCCGCCGCGTGCCCATCGGTTCGCTTCAGCCCGCGCTGTTGCGCCCACCGGCCGTTGCCGTCCATCACGATTGCCACATGCTTGGGCATGCGCGACAGGTCGAGGTCGGCGGGCGTACTCATGGTGTCGCGGCTCCCTCGCTACGCCGTCCGTGGCTCCGCTGCGTCCGCACGGCTCGGACGCTACCCGCACCGGCGAAGTAGCTTCCGGCGATGCCGTGGACCGCCATCGTCAATCCGGTAGCCGGTCGGGGACGCACCCAGAAGCTGCTGCCCGAGCTCGAACGCGCCGCGAGTGATGCGGGCATCGCGCTGCACGTCTCGCCCGAGCCGGGAGCGCCCACAAAGCTGGCGCGGGCCGCGGCCGACGACGGCCACGATCTCGTCGCGTGCGGCGGCGACGGGCTCGTCACCGAGGTCGCGGGCGTTGCGGCCGACACCGGTCGGCGACTCGCGGTGGTTCCGACCGGCGCGGGCAACGACTTCGCGCGCGTGCTCGGCTACGACCCGAAACAACCGTTGCGCGCGTTCGACGCCCTGGCGAGCGGTCACGATCGGGTCGTAGATCTCGGGCGCGTGAACGGCCGCTGGTACACGTGCGTGACCGCGTCGGGTTTCGACGCGGAGGCCAATCGCTGGGCGAACACCGTCCGCCGGTTGTCGGGTACCACCCTCTACGTAGCGGCGGTGTTGCGCACCCTCGCCGTCTACAAGCCCCATCGCTTCCGAGTGACCGTCGACGGCGAGTCGCTCGAGACGACGGCCTGGCTCGTCGCGGTCGGCAACGGTCCCGCGTACGCGGGCGGGATGCGCGTCACTCCTGACGCCAGGCTCGACGACGGCCTGCTCGACGTGACGATCGTCGGGGCCATGGGGCGACCCGAGTTCCTCCGGAACTTCCCCAAGGTGTTCAAGGGCACGCATGTCGGGCACCCCAAGGTCACGACCCGGCGCGGCGCGCACGTCGAGCTGGAGTCACTCGACGCATCGATCCCGATGGAGGTCTACGCCGACGGGGAACGGGTCGGCCCGCTTCCGGGCACGATGGAAGCCGTGCGGGACGCGCTGAACGTCCGCGTTCCGTAGCCCGCGAGTTCCCGAGCGGGGCTTCGGGGCTAGCCGGCCGCGCCACCGCCCGCGACCGCACCGGGCGGGTTACCGGCGTCGGTCAGGGCCTTGTCGAGAGTGACGGGTGGACCGGTGACGACGACCTCGCCCTTCATTCCCGCCGCCTCGTGGCCGGGCACCGAACAGTAGAACGTGTAGCTCCCCGCCTTGGAGAAGAACGCGACGCCGCTCACTTTCGTACCCGCCGCGTTCAACACGAGCTGCTGCATCAATGTCGATGGGTCCTGCATCGTAAAGGTGTGCCCCGCGCCGGCCACCGATACGTCGAACTTCGCGAGCCCGGTCTTCGCCTTCAGTTGACTCGGGGCGAACGCAAGCTTTCCACCGGGCGCGGCGGTCACCGGGATCGGCGGCTGCGTGACCTTCAATGTCTCCGACAAAGTGGTCGGCCCCGTCTCCTTCGGCTGCGCACTGCCGACGACCAACCAGCCCGCCGACATGATCGAGAAAATGAAGGCCGCGCCGACGAGCGTGACGGCCGACTGCCGCAATCTGTCCGAGTTGACCGACAGCAGCGTCGCGCCCAAGAGGATCATCACGGTGATGATCGTCCCGATGATGACCGGGATGTGCCCGTGGCCGGACAGGAAGATCCGCGAGATGTTCAACACGTACGCGACGAGCCCGACGACCACCGCCACCGGCAGCACGAGCGGAACGAGGAACCGCTCGACGAGCGGGCGCTGCCAGAACGGCACCGGCGCGGGCGCGGGCGGCGCGGGCGTGGTGGACGACGCCGGGACCGGTGTGGCCGAGTTCTCCGGTTCGACTTCGCGTTCGTCGGTGGGAGTGTTCGTCATTGCTTCTGCAACTCCATGAGGTCGCGGTCG
>JAUZEI010000454.1 GCA_030839105.1 Actinomycetota bacterium | reverse complement strand
CTCGCCGCCCGGCACGCCGATGGGCCAAGTCTCCCGCGGCCGGAACACCCGGGCCGGACCATCATCCTCACCTCGGGAACCACCGGGCCGCCCAAAGGCGCCTTCGTCGCCGACGCGCCGAATGCCGGCGCCGCGATCGCAATCCTCGAACGTCTGCCGTATCGCGCCAACGAGAAGATGGTCATTGCCGCGCCGAGCTTCCACGCGTGGGGATTCGCGAACGCGTCGACGAGCTTGCTGCTCGGCGACACCATGGTGCTCGCCCGCCAGTTCGATCCGGAACAGACGCTGGCGTTGATCGCGTCGCATCACGCCGAAGTCCTCGTCGCCGTCCCCGTGATGCTCCTGCGCATGCTCGAGGTCCCGGCCGACACTCGCGCCCGCTACGACACGTCGTCGTTGCGATTCGTGCCACTGTCGGGTTCCGCGTTGCCCGGCGATCTCGCGCTCCGCTTCATGGACGCGTTCGGCGACGTGCTCTACAACCTCTATGGCTCGACCGAGGTCGGGTCGGTCACCGTCGCGGCCCCCGCCGACCTGCGCGCCGCACCGGACACTGCGGGTCGTCCGCCCCGGGGTACGCGTATCCGCCTGCTCGACGAGCACGACCACGAGGTTCCCTCCGGCTCGAACGGTCGTATCTTCGTCCGCGGTCCGCTCGAATTCGCGGGTTACACCGACGGCGGCTCGAAGGCTGTCGTCGACGGCTACATGCACACCGGCGACACCGGCCACTTCGACGACGACGGCCGACTCTTCGTCGACGGGCGCGACGACGACATGGTCGTCTCCGGCGGTGAGAACATCTTTCCGCACGAGGTGGAAGACGTCATCGCGCGCCATCCCGACGTGGTCGAAGCCGCGGTCATCGGCGTACCCGATCCGCAGTTCGGCGCACGCCTCAAGGCCTTCGTCGTGGTGCGGCCGGGTACCACGCTCGACGCCGACGCGGTCCGCCGGCACGTCCGCACCCAGCTCGCGCGCTTCAAGGTCCCGCGCGACGTCGAGTTCGTCGCCGAGCTCCCCCGCAACGGAACCGGCAAGGTCCTTCGGCACGACCTCGAGGCGCGCGGGCGCGACTCGCTCAACTAACGGTTCGTCAACAGCGTCTGCGTGTACGCGGTGAGCGTGTTGTTGTCGACGTAGACGTGCTGGGTGCCCGCGTGGATGTCGCGGAAGCATCGTTGCAGGACGCCCCCGTTGCGCAGCGCGCTCGTGCCCGCCCAGGTGTACGCGAACCGGGCCGCGTCGGCCGCGACCCGCGTCGCGTACGTGGTCGCCTGCCGCATGCGTTGTTGCTGCACCAACGAAGGCGCGCCCCCCGCAAGCGCGGTCGCCTCCGACGCGCCGAAGATGTCGAACACGTACGCGCGCGCCGAACGCAGCGCCGCGTCGTGCATCGCGAAGTCGTGCTGGAAGAGCTGCTCGTCCGCGACGGGCGTGAACGCACCCATCCTTTGTTTGGTGGGCACGAGGTCGAGGAGCTCGTTGAGTGCACGGGCGCCGACGCCGAGCGCGAAGCCGGCATGGCCCGATGCGACGATGCCGAACAAGCCGATGTTGTACGTCGGGCCGCCCCGGCGGGGCGCCGCCGTGAGCAACGGGAAAGAGAAGCCCTCGGCGACGAACTGGTCGTCGACCGTGTAGTCGTAGCTGCCGGTGCCCGCGAGGCCGAGCACGTCCCAGTTGCCGCGCAGCACGACCTGTTCGGGTCGGAGGAACACGACGCGCAGCGCGGGTAGGCCCGACGCGTCGTTCAGCCGCGAGCCACCGGCGTCGACCTCCTGCGTTCCGGCACCGAACCAGGTGGCGTGACCGCAACCCGACCCGAACTGGTAGCGACCGGCGACGACGAACCCGTCGTCGGCGCGCCGGGCGCTGCCCACCGGCCCGAGCATCCCGGCGTGAATGCCGAGACCGTCGGCGTTGAACATCGCCTGGGCGGCGTCGTCGGCCGTGTAGATCGCCGCGAAGGCCGACGAGGTTGCGTTCGCCATCGCCGACCAGCCGGTCGAGCCGTCGGCGTAGGCCAACTCCTCGAACACCGCGAGCGCGTCCTCGATGCCGGCCTCCGCGCCGCCCAGCTCGCGCGGCACCAGGATCCAGAACAGCCCGGCGGCGGCGAGCGCGTCGACGACAGTGGAGGTCGTGGTGCTCTCGGCCTCCGCGCGCGCCGCTTCGTTCTCGATCAGTGGCCGCAGCGCGCGGGCTTCGTCGACGAGCAGCGCCGTGCGCGCGGTCACGCCTGGTGCATCTTGATGACGCTGAACATCGCGCCCTGCGGGTCGGAGAGCACCGCGAAACGACCGGGCTCGATATCCATCGCCGGGGCGATCACCGAACCGCCGAGCTCCGTGGTCTTGGAGACCGTCGCGTCGGTGTCGTCAACCGCGATGTAGATGCCCCACATCGGCGGTATTCCGGGCATCGGAGGATTCATGCCGCCGGCGATGCTCTCGCCGCCGAGCTTGAACTCCGTGTACGGCATGTCGCCCTCGGTGGTAGCGGCGTCCCAGCCGAACACCGCCCTGTAGAAGGCGACCGCCGCCGGGATGTCGGGCGTGATGAGCTCGCTCCAGCAGAACGTCCCCGGTTCGTTGACGAGCGAGGCGCCGATGTGTTCCTTGGCCTGCCACAGCGCGATGACCGCGCCGGTCGGATCCTGCACGACGGCCATGCGCCCCGAGTCGTAGATGTCGAACGGCGGCATGACGACGGTGCCGCCCGCGGGACCGACCTTGGCGAGGGTCGCGTCCAGGTCGTCGACGCTCACGTACGAGTTCCAGTGCGGTGGTACGCCCTGGTCGACTTGCGCGTCCGGCAGCGGTCCGATGCCGGCGACGTTGTGGGCGCGGCGTTGGGCCATCGAATAGAAGACGCCGGGCGCCTCCGGAATCGGCCGGTCGTCGTAGGACCATCCGAACAACGCTCCGTAGAACTGCTTGGCTGCGCTCGGGTCGCTGGTCTGCAGGTCGATCCAGTTGGGCGTGCCCGAGGCGTAGCTCGTGCGTTCCGGCATCGTGAACTCCTCTTCAGTGTTCCCGCCGTCGCGCAATGTAGGCCTCGGCCCCACCCCCACGGTAGGGCCGAGGCGTTCTGCTCCTCGCTTACGCGGCCGCGGGCTTCGTCGTCGGCGTGGTGGTGCTCGACGAGCCCGAAGATCCCTTCATGCCGTCACCGTCGTGACCATGTCGGAAGCCGCCAAAGCCGCCGAACCCACCTTTGGGGCTCATCGGCAAGGAGCCGTTCACTGCGTCGGTGATCCACGTCTTCAGTTGGCTCTTGAGCTTGTCGGCCATCGCCTTCGGAAGGTGGCCGTCGGTGACCATCTTGTCGATCTTCGCCGTGGCGTCCGCGACGAGCGCATCGATGACCTTGTTCAGATCG
>JAUZEI010000309.1 GCA_030839105.1 Actinomycetota bacterium | reverse complement strand
GGTCGTTCTCTCCGTTCTCGCCGTTCTCGTCGTGGTTCGCCGGCGCCCCCGTCGGCGACCGCCCACTGGGCCGACACCCGAACCGACGAAACCGGGGCCGATCGCGGCCGACGTGGGTATCGGCGGTGGCGGCGCGGACTAAGCGGCGCTGACTCCGAGCACCACGATCGCCCCCGATGTCGTCGTCGAATAGGCGATCGGGGTCTGGGTCACCACGAACCCGGCGGGCACGTTGCCCAGCGCCAGCGACTGCACGCGCGAACGCAGCCCCGCGCGCTGGAGCGCTGCGATCGCGGCGGTCTGCGCGAGGCCGACGACGCTCGGCACCGTCACCTGGCGGAACAGGGTGGTGGTCGTCGTGGAGGTCGTCGACGACGACGATCCCGGCGCAGACGAGGTCGTCGTCGGTACGTCCGCCGTCGGCGGTTCGGCGGTCGGAACGGTGACGGCGGTCGTCGTCGTGGCGCCGTGGTCACCGCTGCGGACCAGAGCGACGATCGCGATGATGAGCGCCGCAACCGCGATCAGGTTCCGCAGATCGGGCATGCGATTCCGCCCCTTGCCCTCGATCACACGCGCCTGGAACACGAAGAGGCCTCCGAGCGCGGTGATGACGATTCCGGCGACGAGGCCGGCGACAAATGTCACACCACATTGTGACGGGCCCGCCGCGCCGAGGACGGGTTCGGATCCGGGCCGGTCCCGACCGTTCGGCATCGAAACGATCTGCCCGATTTATGCCTGTCCGGAGGCCTTTCCGGTGCGCTCAGTGGTTTCGGGCTGGGCCGGATCCCGCGTAGAGCGTTAGGATTGCACCGGGCTACGGCATCCAGGGCATGTGCGGAGCACGTGCGAAAAGATTCGGATGTAAAGGCGTCGGGGGCATTCATGCGAAGGATCGGACGGCTCTTGATGTTGCTGGCAGTGCTCCTGCCGGCGGGAGTCATCGCGTCGGCGGCGGCCAACGGCGACGGAGGAATCGGTTCCGCGGTGTTGGCCTGTGATTCCTTCACGGGAACCCTCACCCCGTCGCCGGGGATCACGAACACCCCGTCGAACCAAACGGCTGCGGGCCGCGGCCAGATGTACGGCTGCCGGAAGTCCGGCGGATCGGCCGTGTTCACCGCGACGTTCCACATGCCCCACGCCTCGTGCGCGTTCCTCGCGATGTCGGGGAGCGCCAAGTTCACCTGGCCGAGTGGGAAGACCACGTCCGCAACGCTGACCTTCGACCCGAAGTCGGGCGAGCCCGGCAAGTTCTTCGTGGGCGGAAATGTCGGAGGCGGCCTGTATCACGGCCTGATCGTGCGGTCCGGGGTGCGGTTCACGCCGGTCTTGTCGGGACCGGGCGGATGCACGGCGGCGAACCCGTTGAAGCGCATCGATTTCACCAGCATCAACAGCGTGCAGCTGCTCCCGCCCCACAAGTCGACGACGACCGTCTCGCGACCCCGCACCACGACCTCGGTGCCCACCTCGTCGAGTACTCCGTTCACGGTCACCACGGCCGGCGGGCCGACGACCGACCCGAACCACGTGCCCGTCACGAGCCAGGGGTCCACTGCACCGCAGGCGCTTCTCGTAGCGTCGACCGACCCTTCGGGTACGGGTACCGGAGGCAGCGGCAACGCGACCTCGGTGCTCGCCTTCACCGGCAACAACCGGTTCGGCGCCCTGCTCGGCGTCGAGTCGTTGATCGTCGGCGGTGCGCTCGCGTGCTTCGGCAAGGATCGCCGAAGCCGGCGGGCCTCGCTGTGGTCACGGGCCGGCGCCCGAAGCTGGTTGAAGGTCACGCTGCCCCCGGGCGAGTAGCGACCGGACCAGACTCGGCGCCCATCTCGCGCGCTTCGCGAGCCCGGGAGACCCGGTCGCGGGGGAACGCAGCTAGGCCCGGGCGATCGTCCACCGGCCGCGGGCCGTGATCGCGATGAACACCGGCCCGGGCGGCAGCAACACGGTGCCGCGATAGGCGCCGTTCGACTGCGCCAGTAGGGACGGGCGCTTCGCTCCGTAGGTCGTGACCGCGAACGCATCGTGCGAGCGCAGCGAGGGCTCCTTGCTCTCGGTGCCCGCATAGGTGATGCGTACTCGCACGCTCCGGCCGACGTACGACAGGACCGCGTCGCCTCGGCCGGCGACGCCCTTGGCGTCGTCGTACTTCGGTGCGAGCTTCGCGTTCGCAAAATCGAGATGCCACTGGCCCTCGGTCGCGACGTGCAACGCGGCCGTCGTCGTCGCACACCTGTCGACGAAGCCGACCGCGAAGGTTCCGTCGTATGTCCCGAGTGTGCTCGCGAAGACCTGAGTGGTCTTCGCGCTCGCATCGACGCCGCTCACAACGAATGAACCGGCGCCGTCATGATGCGCGTGCACGAGCAAGGGAAGCGGGAGTTGGCCGGGAAGACCGATGGTGCGATCGCCGGTGCCGTCGAGCGGCACCACGGTCGTAGGCGCGACTCCCGCTCGGTCGGGGGTCTGCGGGGAACACGGCGCAGATGTCGGCGTCGTGGCGGTGCCGACGCTCTCCGAACACGCGGTC
>JAUZEI010000226.1 GCA_030839105.1 Actinomycetota bacterium | reverse complement strand
GAGGCGAGTTTCTTCAACGTCGCCACCGTCACTCCGCCCGCCGTCTCCGCGAAGATCCCCTCGGTGCGCGCCAACAGTCGAATGCCTTCGACGATCTCGTCGTCGGTGACGGTCGCGAACGCGCCGCCGGTCGTGCGCACGACGTCGAGCGCGAAGTAGCCGGCGGCCGGATTGCCGATGGCGAGCGACTTGGCGATCGTGTCGGGCTTCACCGGGCGAATGGTGTCGGCCTTCTCGATGAACGCCTTGGCGACGGGCGAGCAACCGAGCGCCTGCGCGCCCGACACCCGGACGTGCGGCTCCTCGTCGAGCAACCCGACCTTGTAGAGCTCGTCGAAGCCCTTGCGAATCTTCGTCAGCAGCGAACCACTCGCGACGGGCACGACGACGTGGTCGGGAACGCTCCAGCCGAGTTGCTCGGCCGTCTCGAACGCAAGAGTCTTGGAGCCCTCGGCGTAGTAGGGCCGCATGTTGACGTTGACGAACGCCCACTCGTAGATGCTCGCGAGCTCCGCGCACAACCGGTTGACGTCGTCGTAATTGCCTTTGATAGCCACGAGGTTGCCGCCGTACACCGCGGTCGTGACGATCTTGCCCTGTTCGAGGTCGGACGGGATGAAGACGTAGCTGCGCATGCCGGCCCGGGCCGCGTGCGCCGCGACCGAGTTCGCGAGGTTGCCGGTCGACGCGCATGCAGCGACTTTGAAGCCGAACTCGAGTGCCTTGCTCAGCGCGACCGAGGTCACGCGATCCTTGAAGGAGTTCGTCGGGTTGCGCGTGTCGTTCTTGAGCCACACCTCGCCGAGACCGAGCTCGGCCGCAAGCCGATCGGCGCGCACGAGTGGCGTGAAGCCCGTCCCGAGGTCGACGGCGCTGTCGGGAGCGACCGGCAACAGGTCGGCGTAGCGCCACAACGTCAGCGGCCCGGCGGCGATCTTCGCGCGGCTCACCGACGCGGTGATCGCGTCGTAGTCGTAGGCGACCTCGAGCGGTCCGAAGCACCACTCGCACGTGAAGATCGGTGCCGCGGCGTACTCGCGACCGCACTCTCTACAACGCAGTCCCAGAACGTTTGCCATCGGAGCGCTTCCCCTTTTCTCTCGACGCGCTCCGAGCGCCTCGAGCGACTGCCACACACATGGAGGCCGCTCTTTGGCTGCTCATCGGTCAGGCATTGGCACCTGGCTCGAACCCTCGGGCGCATGGCCCTCCGGTCTTCGCTGGTTGCCGCGGCGTCAAAGGGCCTGTCCCTCGGCCGCTCTCGATGAGCGCGTTGTGCGGGGGAGAATATCACCTTCCCGTAACCTGCTTCCATGGCTGGAGGCGAGCCCCCGGTGTCGGCCGAAGGCCTGCCGACCATTTCCGTTTGTCTGCCGGCGCGTAACGAGGCACCCACGATCGGAGCAATCGTCGCGGAGGCCGTGCGGCTCGACCGGGTCGCCGAAGTGGTGGTGCTCGATGACGGCTCCACCGACGACACCGCCGCGGTCGCGGCCGCCGCCGGTGCCCGAGTGGTCGTTGAGGCCTCGGTGCTTCCCGACGCCGGACCGGGATCGGGCAAGGGCAACGCGATGTGGAAGTCGCTGTATGCGTGCCGCGGTGACATCGTCTGTTGGGTCGACGCCGACCTCCGGAACTTCCGCGGCGAATACATCGAGCGGCTCTGCGCGCCCCTGCTCGAGCAACCCGACACCATGTTCGTGAAGGCGTTCTCCACACGCTCCTTCGAGGGGGCACCGACCGGTGGCGGCCGCGTCACCGAGCTCGTCGCCCGGCCCCTGCTCTCCTTGCTCTTTCCGAAGCTCGCCGACATCGTGCAGCCCCTCGGGGGCGAGTATGCAGCGCGGCGAAGTGCGCTCGAGGTCTTGCCGTTCGTAGAAGGTTGGGGCGTCGAGCTCGGACTCCTGATCGACGTGGTCGAGCGGTTCGGTCGCGATGCCGTCGCGCAGGTCGACCTCGACGTGAGAGAGCACCGAAACCGTTCGCTCGAAGAGCTCGGTGCTCAGGCGCTCGCGGTCATGACCATCGCGCTGCGCCGGGCGCTCCTCCTGGCGGAAGCGACCGCGCCCGTCGTCGAGCTCCTCCGCGCGCTTCCCGACGGCACGATGCACACCGAGCCGGTGGAGGTGCGCGAACGACCGCCGATCATGACGATTTCGGCGTACCGAGAGCGTTTCGCGCCGCCTCGATAGCGGCTTCTTCGACGAGCAGCGCGGTGCGCGTGTAGGTCTCGCTCGATTGCCAGACGCGATCGGTCAGCGCGAGCACCTGCACGTTCGGGCGTTCGGCGAGCGTCGCGCGCGCGTCGTCGGTCACTTGTCCCGCGATGATCGCCACCTGCGCGACGTCGAGGTCGTCGGCCCAGGCGAGCACACCACCCACAACCTTGCCGGCGAGGCTCGACGCATCGAGCCTGCCTTCGCCCGTCAACGCGAGGTCGGCGCCCTCCATCGCCGCTTCGAGCCCGACCGCCTCCGCGACCACGTCGAATCCCGGCGCGAGCTCCGCACCGATCGCGGCCAGCCCGCCCGCGAGTCCGCCCGCGGCGCCCGCGCCGGTCAACTGCGCGACGTCGACGCCCGTGCGTGATCGGTATTGATCGGCAAGCAACTGCAGCCGGCGGGTCAGCAACGAGACCTGCGCGCCGGACGCCCCCTTCTGTGGGCCGTACACCTCGGCCGCCGCGGCGAACGCGGTCTCGACGTCACAGGCGACCGTGACCTTCATTCCCTGGAGCGACCACCCCAGTGTTTCCAGGGCCGCGAGTCCGCCGTCGGTCGTCGCGCTTCCGCCGACTGCAACCAGCACCTGTTTGAAACCCTGGGCGCGCACTGCCGCGATCAGCTCTCCCGTTCCACGCGTGCTCGCGCGCAACGGATCGTTGTGACCGGCGACCAGAACGAGCCCGCTCGCACGCGCCATCTCGACGACCGCGAGACCTCCGGTCAACACGCCCCACTCCGCGTCGACCGGATCGCCGAGCGGGCCCGTCACGCGCGTGATGCGCCGGGAGCCACCCCGCGCTGCGAGCAACGTGTCGAGCGTTCCTTCGCCCCCGTCGGCGAGCGGCAACTCGACGACCTCGTCGAAGCCTGCTCGAGCCGCTCCTGCGGCCATCGCGCGCGCGACCTCGTCGGCCCGCAGGGTTCCTCGGAACTTGTCAGGACAAACGACGGCGCGGGTCACAGCGAATAGATTGTCGCCTGTCCGTCGTCCGCGTCGCCCCTTGGAGCCAGAGTTGCTCGAACGCGTTCCGTTGCTCGACAAGCATCTCGACGATTACGCCGATGTCGTCGAACCGGGGACGCTCGAGCGCATTCGGGCCTTGGCCGAGCCTCTGCGGGGCGCGCGGGTGCTCCACCTGAACGCAACTGCGTACGGTGGCGGCGTCGCGGAGTTGCTCGCCACCCACGTCGCCCTGCTCCGCG
>JAUZEI010000210.1 GCA_030839105.1 Actinomycetota bacterium | reverse complement strand
CGGTGAACAGCTCCCGATCGAGGCGGATCTTCCCCGTCGTGTGATCGAGCTCGTACTTGTTCCGACTGCCCTTCGGTACTTCGATGACGACGTCGATGTTCATGGCCGAAGGCTCCTTCGAGGAATCACGCGGTCGTGGCGAGGATCTCGTCGACGATCTCGAGCGTCGTGTCGGGGTGCAAGAAGGCGAATCGCGCGACGGTCTCACCGTGCCAACGGGTCGGGACGACCAAACCGACCTGCTCGCGCAGCAACCGCTCCGACCACGCCGCGTATTGCGCGTTGTCCCAACCGAGTCGGCGGAAGAGCACGACCGAGAGCTCGGGTTCGAGCACCAGCTCGAGGTGGGGGAGCGCCTTGATGCGCGCCGCCGCGGCGCGTGTCGTCGTGAGGACCTGCTCGACGGCATCGCGGTACGCGTCGGTGCCGTGTACCGCCACCGAGAACCAGAACGGAAGCCCACGCGCGCGCCGCGTCAGCTGGTAGGCGTAGTCACCGGGGTTCCAGCCCTCGGTGTTCTCGTTCACTGTGTCGAGGTACGACGCGTGCTGACCGTGTACCGACTTCGCAAGCTCCGGATCGCGGTAGAGCAGCGCGGCGCAGTCGAGCGGGGCGTACAGCCACTTGTGCGGATCGACGACGAGGGAGTCCGACCGTTCGATCCCGGCGAAGGCTCCACGGGCGGACGGTGCGACGAGCGCGCCACCGCCGTACGCCGCGTCGACGTGCATCCAGAGCTTGCGGTCGTCACAGATCTCGGCAATGCCCGCGAGGTCGTCGACCAGACCCGCGTTGGTGCTGCCGGCGTTGGCCACCACCGCGCAAACGGCATCTGGGTCGTCGCACGCGTCGAGCGTCGCCGCGAGCGCCGCGCCGGTGAGTCGGTCGCGGACGAGTGGTACGAGGAGGGGATCGACGTCGAGCAGCCGCATGGTGTTGCGGACAGACGAGTGCGTGTCGTCGGTGACTGCGAACTGCAGTCGGCGGCGAGGGTCGCCGCGCCGGCGCCGACCGGCTTCGCGGGCGACGGCGAGGGCGGAGAGGTTGGCGGCCGAACCCCCCTGCACGAACGTGCCTCCGGCCCGCGCCGGCATGCCGGCGAGGTCGGCGATGAAACGGAGCGCTTCGTTCTCGGCCCACACCGCACCTGCCGACTCGATCCACGAGACGCCGCTCACGGATGCGAGCGAGACGATCGCGTCGAACAGCATCGACGCCTTCGTCGGCGCCGACGGAATCCACGCGAGAAAACGCGGGCTGTCGGAGCGGATCACAGCGGGCGCGAGCGTCGAGGTGAAGAAGTCGAGCACCGCGTCGGGATCGTTCCCGCTCGCGTTGATCATCGGGCGGACGAGTCCGGAGAGGGCGGAGGGCGGGATCGTCCCGTTGAGGGGGGTCGGATCGAGGGCCACGAGCTCTCGTAGCTGCGCCAACACGGATTCCGCGAGCGCCTTCGTCGCGGAATCGAACTCGTGCATCACTTCAAGGTTAATGCCGCAATCGGCCCCTCCGATCCGGCGGTGGAGTAGGCGGCGAGGCGGCCGCGAGGGTGGCTCGCAGCTCGCCGAGGTGGTCTCGCGGCGCCCGACGCCGGGTGAGCAATCCGTGTGGCGCACGGTTCGCCTCGTTCTCGAGGGGCCCGAGCCAGGGCGACGGTTCCCGAGGCGCGCGCCGGGTGCCGACGAGCCTCGCCCGAGCCCACGAGACATGCAGCTCCTCCTCGGCCCGGCTGAAGGCGACGTGCAGCAGCCGGCGCTCCTCGGCCTGGGATTCGGGCGTGGTCGCCCACGAGATCGGCACCATGCCCCGCTCGACGCCGGTCACGAACACGAGTGCCCATTCCAGGCCTTTGGCTCGGTGGAACGTGACGAGATCGACGCCGTGCGCGCCCGTCGAAGCGCCGGCGGCGGTGTCGAGCCAAGCAGTGAACTCCGAGACGGCACCCGATCCGCTGACCGAATCGAGATAGTCACGGCCGAGCTCGAGCAGTGCGTCCCGTTCGGAAGGATCGGTTGCATCGCCGTCCGTGGTAACCATTGCGTCGCGCTCCCGGGGACCGACGTTCGCGCCGGATGCGTCGACGTCGCTTCCGGTCTCGGGCTTTCGCTGCTCGGGCTTTCGCTGCTCGGGATCGGGGTTGTCGGCGGCCAAATCGGCGAGATACTGACCGAACGGCAACCCGGGCCGCGTGCGCTCCAATTCGCGCAGGTCGTCGAGCAGTAGGCGCACCGGCGCGCGCGCCGTGAATCGTTGGCCTTCTCCGATGCGGAACGGAACACCCCGCTTCGTGAGCGCGGCCTCGAATCGGGACGAGTGCGCATTCGTCCGGAACAGGACGGCGATCCGATTCCACGGAACACCGTCGGCGTGCGCGTGCCAGCACGCGTCGGCGATCGCGCGGGCCTCGGCGGCGTCGTCGTCGAAGCCCGTGATCGTGGGAGGGGCACCGTCGGGACGAATGGCTTCCGGTTGACTCCGGCGATCACCGGCGGCATTCCCGAGCGCGACCTCGGCCAGCGCGACGACAGCGGGAGTGGAACGGTAGTTGCGATCGAGCACGATGGTCGTGCCCCCGGGGAAGGTCCGCTCGAACGCGATCAACGGGGTGGCGTCGGCGCCGGTGAAGCCGTAGATCGCTTGCGCGGGGTCGCCGACGACCGTCAGATCGTGTGTGGTTCCGAGCCACGCCCGCAGGAGGCGCAACTGCAGGGGCGTGGCATCTTGGAACTCGTCGACGAACAGGTGACGGAATCGCCAGCGCTGTCCGGCGGCGAATTCCTCGTCGTGGGCCACCGCCTCGGCGCAGCGGCCGAGCACGTCGTCGAAGTCGATGAGGTGGCGCTTGCGCTTCTCCGATTCGTACGCGGCGTATACGCGCGACACATCGCCGGCGGCTCGCGCCGGCCGGCGTCCGGCGGCTTCGGCCGCGGCAACGTAGTGGTCGGGGCCGATGAGGCGCGCCTTCGCCCACTCGATCTCGGAGCCGATGTCGGCGATCGCGACGGAAGCCGAAGGTCCTCGTGCGCCCAGGATCGGGCCGATGAGGCGCGCCTTGTGCTCGAGTACCCGCGGGGGTTCCCGGTTGCGCTCGGCGGCATGGCGTCGGAGTTGCGCCAACGCGATCGCGTGGAACGTGCCCGCGGTGATCCGACGGTCGACACCGAGTCGTCCGATGCGCGACACCAGTTCGCCCGCCGCCTTGCGGGTGAACGTGACCGCGAGCACGTGCTTCGGATTCAGACGACCTTCGCGTGCCCCGTATGCGATGCGACGCGTGAGCACCCGCGTCTTGCCCGAACCGGCCGGCGCGATGATCGCGAGCGGTGCCGCGCCCGAGGTGACGGCGTCGTGCTGGCGCGCATCGAGATCGTCGAGCAACACGTCGCGCACATCCGGGACGGTACACAGCAGGTGCGACCGCTGCCCGGGTCGGCGGCCGTGCGGTACGGCCTCCGTGCCTACCGCGCGGCGGACGCGGTAAGGCCCCGAGTAGTCTTCGCCGCTTACGCGGCTCCGATCTCCTCGGGGCCCTGCCTCCGGGACCGAATCTCCGGGCATCCCTCGCAGGCGCCCGACGATCGGCTCTCCGGTCCGTACACCTCGCCGCAGCTCGTCGCCCCGAAAGGCGCCGTGCCGTAGCTCGGTGTACGCGCCGGATCGCACGTACGTCCGTTCCGTCCCCGCAAGCGGTTTCGGAGTCCGACGCATCGGCGAACCGGTAAAGGGACCCTACGACCGAGCCCCACGAGCGTCAAGCAGAAGTTCCCCGAAAACGAGACCCGCGCGCCGTGTCCCCGACGCGGAATTCGGCGCCGGAATTCCCGGCGCGCAGTTCATCCCGAGGACACGCGCGCGCCGATCGGCGTGCCGTTCGCACAGCATTCACAAGTCGCGTCGAATGTCGGCGCACCGACGCGCTATAGATGGTGATCATGGAGATCGAGCTCGTGCGAGGAAGTCAGCGACGCAAGCACGTCGAGGCCGTGCTGGTCGGTGACCGATTGCGGGTGTCCTTCCCGCGCTGGATGTCGGTCGACGAAGCCCAGGTCACCGCGCAGGAGCTCGCCGAGCGCATGCGCCGCCGTACTGATTCGTCGGCCATCGACGTTTTGGCCCGCGCCCGCCGGCTGGCACGCGAACACGCACTTCCCCGGCCGCGCAGCGTCCGGTGGGTCGACAACATGCGACAGCGTTGGGGATCCTGCACACCGGAGGACGGCGCGATCCGGGTGTCGTCCCGCCTCGCGGCCTACCCGTCGTGGGTGCTCGACTACGTGTTGGTGCACGAGCTCGCCCACCTCGTCGTTGCCAGCCACGGACCCGCGCACGACGAGCTCGTCGATCGGTTCCCGCTCGCCGAACGCGCCCGGGGCTTCCTGGTCGCGGTCGACCTCGATCCCGACGAAGGCGACGACGTCCCGCCGCTCCTGGCCGGCGACATCCGCCCCTGACGGGCCGCACCCGGCGGCAATTTCCGCATAGAATTTCGGGGTGCCGTATCCCAGGAAGCTGTTGAACGACGGTGAAGAGCTGGCTCTCGACCTCCGTCCGCACTGGTGGTACTTCTCCAAGCACATCGCGACCGGCGTCCCGCTGTTCATCCTGCTGATCCTGATCACGACCAAGCTCCACGGCGACGTGCACAAGTGGGTGTTCCTCTTGTGGGCCATTGCGGCGGTGGCGTGGGCGGGATGGCTCGGCGTGAAGTACCTGGAATGGAACTTCACCCACTTCGTCGTCACCGACGATCGCGTGATCTTCCGCACGGGCGTACTCGCCAAGCGCGGTGTCGAGATCCCGATGGAGCGGATCAACAACATCAACTTCCACCAGGGGATCTGGGAACGCATCATCGGTGCGGGCGATCTCGACATCGAGTCGGCGGGCAAGGACGGGCAGTCCCATTTCGACGACGTATGGCATCCCGATGGCGTGCAGCAGGAGCTGTACCGCCAGATGGAGGTGAACGCGAGGAAGCGCGCCGGCTGGGGTAACCCCACGGTCGCGCCGACTCCCGCGGCGCCGGCCGCGCCCGCGGCGACCATCCCCGAGCAATTGCACCAGCTCGCCGAACTGCGCGACCGGGGTGTGATCACGGCCGCCGAGTTCGAGACGAAGAAGGCGCAGCTGCTCGAGCGCATGTGACGCGCCCGCGGGTGGTGTCGTTGGTTCCGAGCGCGACCGAGACGCTGTTCGCACTCGGTGTCCCGCCCGTGGGCTGCACGCGGTTCTGCGACGGCGCGGACGTACCGACCGTCGGTGGCACCAAGAACGTCGACGTCGACGGTGTCGTCGCCCTCGCTCCCGATCTCGTCGTCGTCAACGACGAGGAGAACACGCGCGCCGACGCCGAGGGACTCGAAGCGCGCGGCCTCTCGCTGCATTCGATGTCGCCCCGATCCGTTGCCGAAGTCGGTCCGGCGGTGTGCGCGCTCGCGGCTGCGATCGACGTCGCGGCACCGGCTCCCTTCGACGCGTGGGAGAAGTGGCAGCTCCGCACGCGCTCGCTTCCTCGATTCTCGGCCTTCGTTCCGATCTGGCGCCGGCCGTGGATGTCGCTCGCCTTCGATACCTACGGCTCGTCGTTGCTCGCGCACGTCGGGATCACGAACATCTTCGACGACGCGGATGCGCGCTATCCCGAAGTCGCATTGGCCGCGGTCGCCCAGCGCGCTCCGGACGCGGTCCTGTT
>JAUZEI010000174.1 GCA_030839105.1 Actinomycetota bacterium | reverse complement strand
ACCGGACGAGCTCGACTTCTCGGTCGTCACGCTCGAGGAGTTCGTCAGTTGAGCGGCGGAAGAGAACCGGACTCCGACGAGCTCGTCTCCGCGCTCGTGCGCGTCTGTCCCGATCTCATCGCCGTCGTCGACGGGTTGGGCGCGCTGAAGTACACGAGTCCGGCGGCGGAGTCGATGCTCGGCTACCGCGACGGTGAGCTCGTCGGGACGAGCGCCTTCGATCTGGTGCATCCGATCGACCAGGTGGGCGCGCTCGAGGGATTCGCGTCGACGCTGAGCTCTTCCGACTCGCGCGCCCTGCCTTTGCTGGTGCGGTTGCGGCACGCCGACGGCACTTGGCTCGAAACCGAGATCATCGGCACGAACCACGTCGATCACCCCGAGCTCGAAGGCATGGTGCTGAGCATCCGGGACGTGTCGGGCAGCATGCGGACCGAGGGTGCGCTGCGCGACAGCGAGGAGCGGTACCGGCTCATCGTGGAGCTGGCGCGTGAGGGCATCTGCGTGGTCGACGGGATCGGCAACACGACCTTCGCGAATCGGGCACTTGCCGAGCTGCTCGGCACGACGGTGAACGAGTTGCTCGGTGGGTCACTGTTCGACTTCATCTGTGACGAAGACCGCCCGCGCGCCCAGGCGCGCATCAACGGTGTGGGCGACGAGACGCTCGACGAGGAGGACCTCGGCCTCGTGACCTTGGACGGCCGGCTCGTGTGGGCGCGACTCCGTTCCAGCGCGGTGTGGAGGCACGACGGGACCTATCTGGGTGCGATCGTGTTCGTCACCGACGTGACCGAACGCCGCGAGCTCGAGCAACGGCTGGCGGAGGAGGCGCGGCGGGATCCGTTGACCGGCGTCGCGAACCGCAAGGAGCTGTTCGAGGTCCTGTCCCCCATCCTCGAACAGGGAACGTTGACGGCAGCGCTGTACGTCGCCCTCGACGGGTTCAAGGATGTGAACGACCGGTTCGGGCACACGCTGGGTGACGACCTGCTGTGCAACGTCGCGTCGCGCTTGCGGGCGGCGATCCGGTCGATCGACACCGTGGCGCGGGTGGGCGGCGACGAGTTCGTCGTGATCTGCCGCGACCTGGAGTCGACCGACGAAGCGGTGGCGATCGCGACGCGGGTGCGCGAGACGATCGAGCGGCCGTTCGGCCTGACCGTCGGCCCGGTCCGGATCGACTCGAGCATCGGCATCGCGTTCGGGCGCCTGACCGATGCCGACAGTCTTCTGGCCCGCGCCGACCAGGCGCTCTACCGCGCCAAGCGCAAAGGCCGCGGCCGCATCGAGATCACCTACGAAGACGAAGCCGCCTAGACCGTTCCCCTGCCCACAGTTGGCAGGATTTCGTGCGCCAGGCGCCAGTTTCCCTGCCCACTGTTGGCAGGGTTTGGGGTTGGGGCTACTGCTTCGGCGGGGGCGCCATGAGCTCGACGCGGGTGCCGTCGGGGTCGGCCACGAACACGACCTCGTAGCCGAGTTGCGCCCGTGTGGTCGCGAGCACCTCGCCCCCGAGGGTCGCGAGGTGAAGCGCAACGGTGTCGACGTCGTCGACGAAGAACGACAGGTGCGTGAACCCGATCTGGCCCCGTGAGGCCGACGGCGCACCCGTCGGCCGCGGCTCGGCGAAGTGCAACAACTCGATCTTCAACTCGCCGTTCGTGATCATCTGCGACCGCAGCTTCACCGGCCGCGCCACTTCGAGCGCGCGCTCGAGACCGTGGAGCATCTGTTCGTCGAGGTCGTAACCCTCGGCCGGAGCGAACCCGAGACCCTCGCAGTAAAAACGCATCGACCGGTCGAGATCGGCGACACATAGTCCCAGGTGCGACGGCCGTACCGCGTGCTCACTCATGCCGGGCGCACACTACGTCCCGACGTGAATCCCGGACTGCCCTGGCTGGGGCGCCTGGCATGATCGAGGGGATGGCCCCGAGCACAACCGACGAGCACCTGGATCCGCGGCGCTGGTTCGCGGCGTCGGTCGTAATCGTCTCGGTCGCCATCCCGGTCCTCGACAACACGATCCTGAACCTCGCCGTCCCCACCATCCTGCGCGAGTTCCACACCCAGCTGTCGAGCCTGCAGTGGGTGATCACGGGCTACTCGCTGACGTTCGCGACACTGCTCATCATCGGCGGCCGGCTCGGCGACATCTTCGGACACCGCCGCATGTTCGTGCTCGGAGCCGTCATCTTCGGGATCGGTTCGTTCCTGGCGTCGATCGCCACGTCGGTGCCGACGCTGTTCGTCGGCGAAGCGCTGATCGAGGGCATCGGCGGGTCGATGATGATCCCGGCGACGCTCTCGATCCTCTCCACGACTTTCACCGGCGCGGAACGACCCAAGGCATTCGCGGCGTGGGGCGCGGTGGCCGGCGCGTCCGTCGCGTTCGGACCCATCCTCGGCGGCTTCCTCACCACCGACTACTCCTGGCGGTGGGGCTTCCGGATCAACGTCATCATCGCCCCCATCATCGTGCTCGGGGCCTTCCTGTTCATGCAGCCCGACGAACGTTCGGCGCGCCGTCCGCACATCGACGTGCGCGGTTCGGCTCTGATCGCGGCGGGATCCTTCAGCCTCATCTTCGGTCTGAGCGAGGGCACGACCTACGGCTGGTGGAAACCGATCAAGGACCTGACCGCGGGAAGCTCGCGGATCTGGCCCGCGACCCGGACCGTGTCCATCATCCCGTTCGCGTTCCTGCTCAGCGTGGCGCTGTTTACCGTGTTCGTCGTCGTAGAAAAGGCGATGGAACGCCGCGCCCAGGATCCCCTG
>JAUZEI010000152.1 GCA_030839105.1 Actinomycetota bacterium | reverse complement strand
CGACGGCGACATCTTCCAGGTCGTGTTGTCGCAGCGCTTCGATCTGCTCGAACCGGTCGATCCACTCAACGTCTATCGCGTGCTGCGCCTGGTCAATCCGTCGCCGTACATGTACTACCTCCACCATCCCGAAGCGACGGTCGTCGGTTCCTCGCCCGAAGCACTGGTGCAGTTGCGCGACGGCCGCGTGATCAGTCGTCCTATCGCAGGCACGCGGCGGAGGGGTCGCAACGAGGAGCACGATCGTCGCCTGGCCGCCGAGCTGGTCGAGCACCCGAAGGAACGCGCCGAGCACGTCATGCTCGTCGACCTCGCGCGCAACGACGTCGGCCGGGTCGTGCAGTTCGGCAGCGAGCACATCGAAGAGCTGATGACGCTCGAGCGCTACTCGCACGTGATGCACCTGACGAGCCAGGTCGCGGGAGATCTTGCCGCCGGACTCGGACCGATCGACGTGCTGCGCGCCACGTTCCCCGCGGGCACCGTGAGCGGTGCGCCGAAGGTGCGGGCGATGGAGATCATCGACGAGCTCGAGCCCACGAAGCGCGGTCCCTACGCGGGGGTCGTCGGCTACGTCGACTTCTCGGGCAATCTCGACACCGCGATCGCGATCCGGACGATGTTCTGGCGCGACGGTAAGGCCACGCTGCAGGCCGGAGCGGGCATCGTGGCCGATTCCGTGGCCGAGGACGAGGACCTGGAATGTCGGAACAAGGCGCGGGCGTTGCTCACGGCAGCGGCCGCCGCGCAGCGGCTCTTCGGAGGATCATGACCACTACGCCCCAAGTTCCGTCCCGAGTCGGATCGTTTCAGGCCCGGGTTGCCCGCGATGTCGTCGTCGTCGACGGTCCGGATGCGACCTCGTTCCTGCAGAGCCTCGTCTCCCAGGATCTCGACACCGTCGCGGTCGGCAGCTCCGCGCACACGCTGCTGTTGCAGCCGCAGGGCAAGCTGCTCGTCGACTTCTACATCGCGCACGTCGACGGCGACGAATGGTGGTGCATCTGTGAGGCGGGCTTCGGGGGCGAGCTCGCAGCCGGACTCAAGCGGTTCAAGATCCGCGTGAAGGCCGATGTGCGCGAGGAAGCGGTCGGCGCGCTCGCGCTCCGCGGCCTGCCGCTACCCGGCGCCGTCGCGACGGCCGCCGCCGTGCATGTTGTTGCCGTCGACTGGCCGGGCGGGCTCGCCTTCGACGTCGTCGGTCCCGAAGGCGCGATCGTGGCCTTGAGCGACATCATCGACGCGCCCGGTATCGACGCCGACGCGTACGAACAGGCGCGCATCGAAGCCGGAGTGCCCCGGCAGGGTTTCGACACCGACGAACGCACGATTCCGCAGGAAGCCGGTCTCGAACTGGTCGCGGTGTCGTTCACGAAAGGGTGCTTCGTCGGTCAGGAGCTCGTGTGCCGCATCGACTCGCGCGGGCGGGTGAACCGTCACCTGCGGCGGTTGCGTTCCGTCGCCGCGAAGCTCGAGCGCGGCACGCCCGTCGCGTACCAAGGCAAGGAGATCGGCGAGATCACGAGCGCCGCGGCCGGCGTCGCACTCGCCATGCTGCGTCGTGAGGTCGAGCCCGGCGCCACCGTGACGGTGGGTGCGGACGAGGCCCTCGTCGAAGCCCTCTGACGCCGCAGACCCTGCCAACAGTGGGCAGGAAAACTGGCGCCACACGTCGGAAACCCTGCCAACAGTGGGCAGGAAAACTGGCGCCACACGTCGGAAACCCTGCCCACAGTGGGCAGGTTCTGGGGGCGGTGCGGGAAGCGGCGTCAGGCGCGGCCGGCACCCAGCCGATGGGCCTGGAAGAAGCGCCAGATCGTGGCGCTGGCGTCGACCTGGTCGGTGGTCTTACCGAGGCGGTCGACGTGGATCGACCCCGGCCACGTGTGGCCGCCGCCGTCGATGATGTAGAAGACGGCCGCGCTGCCGGGGTCGCACCCGGTCCAGCTCCGCCGCCGCACCTCGGTCCCCAGCCGGACCTCCGTGTAGGCCTGCGCGCAGTGGTCGTGCGCGGCCCATCTCGCCATCGCGTCCGGTGCGGAACCGAGTGACGCCCCACCGCAACAGCTCACCTTCCCGCCGTTGAACGGGACGACCGGATCCGCGGTACCCGAGAACGCCATGATCGGCACCGAGCGCGATCCTCCGCACGCGATGATCACCGCGACCGCTCCGAACGCCGCGAAGCGGTCGCTCATCGTGCACGCGAGCACCGATGTCATCGCGCCGCCGTCGGACATGCCCGTCGCGTAGACCCGGGTGGTGTCGACACAGAACGTCGCTTCGATGTGATCGAGGAGCGCGCCGACCATCTGCACGTCGTTCTGCAGCCCCTTCTCGGAGGTCAGGTTGAAGTGTCGGTTGTCCGGGACCTGGCCGTCGGGGGCGACGATCAGGAAGTTGTCGCGGTCCGCCTCCGGCATGTAGTTCCCGTAGACCATCTGCTGCACCGCGTTCGAGCCGAAGCCGTGGAAGTCGAACACGACGGGCACGGTCTTGGTTCCGGTGTACTTGCGGGGAACGTAGAGCTGATAGGTGCGCGCCTCGCCGCCGAAGGTGAACGACTCCGACGTCTGCCCGGCCGGGTGCGGCCGGGCGCACGCGACGGCCGGAACCGTGGTCGAAGGAGCCGTGCCGGCCGCGACGGTGTCGTGGCGCGCCGGGCGCGACGACGGCGTGCTCGTCGAGGTACCACTGGCCGAGGGCGCCCCGGTCGAGCGTGAGGAGCCTCCGCATCCCGCCCCGACGAACGCGACGACCGCAACGAGCGCAACGAGCGCGGCGCCGCCGATGGTCGGGGAGGCCGTATGTCTGTCGCGCATGGACACTTGCGCCATGGTTCGGGTCCTTCGGCGTCGGATCAGGCGGAGCTCACGGTCGCGCGCACCGGAACAGAAACCACGAACCGGGTGCCGCCGCCCGGCGCGACCTCGGCTCGGGCGCTGCCACCCATCGCCGCGGCCAGCTCCCGGACGATGGCGAGACCGAGTCCGGTGCCAACCGCGCGCCCGGGCGTCTCTCGCACCGTGTACAGCCGTTCGAACACGCGCGTCACCTGGTCGGCGGGGATGCCCGGACCGTCGTCGACCACCACGACCGCGACGCGATCTTCGCCGTGCGGGGCGGCGTACACGTCGACGCGTGCGGTGGCGTACTTCAGGGCGTTCTCGATGAGGTTGGCGACGATCTGGCCGAGGCGTTCCGGATCGACGTCGACCGGGAGCGTGGCTCCGCTCGTGATGTTCAGCGTGATGCCCAACTCGCGCGCCTGCGGCGCGAACGCTTCGGCGGCGTCACGGACGAGCTGCGTGACGTCGCTCGGACGCGGGTGGAAGGAGAACTGGCGACTGTCGAGTTGCGAGAGGTCGAGGAGGTCGCGCACGAGGCGCTCGAGCCGGCGGCCCTCCGCACCGATGATCGTGGCCGCGCGCTTGCGGTCGTTGGGGTCGGCGTCGTCGAGGGTGCCGTCGGCCAGTGCCTCGGCGTAGCCGCGGATCGATGTGAGTGGCGTGCGCAGGTCGTGGGAGATGGACAGCAGGAACGCGCGCTCGCTGCCGCGGGCCTGGTCGAGCTGCGCCGCCATC
>JAUZEI010000125.1 GCA_030839105.1 Actinomycetota bacterium | reverse complement strand
CTCGCGGCCGAAATCGGCGCCCGCGTCTTCCGCGGACCCGTCGACGACGTGTTGAGCCGCTTCCTGCTCGCCGCCGACGCGATGGACGCCGAGCCCGCGGACGGCATCGTGCGCCTGACGTCCGACTGCCCGCTGCTCGATCCGAGCGTGATCGCGATGTGTGCGCACGCCTTCGCGCCGCGCCGGGTCGACTACGTGACGACCGATCACGACAACACCGTCGCGCACGGCTTCGACGTCGAGATCATCTCGGTCGATGCACTTCGCCGGCTCGACACTCTCGCGACCGGTGCCGATCGCGCGCACGTGACGTCATACATCGCGGCGCACTCAACCGAGTTCCGCGTCGCCTCCGTCGCGTTCGACCCGTCGTGCACCGACCTGCGCGTCACCCTCGACGAACCGGCCGACGCGGAGCTCATCGAAGCCGTCGTGGCCGAGCTCGGTCCGAGCGCGAGCGACTGGCGCGCGGTCGTGGCGCTGCTGCGTGCCCGCCCTGATCTCGTCACGATCAACGCCCACGTCGAGGTCAAGCCGACCGCCGCCGGCTGATCGACCGTCTTCACGGGTTCTTATCCGTTCACCAGGGCACTGCTACGCCCCGTTGCGATCCTGAGATCGTCCCGAATGGTTCGGGATCGCATCTGAACGAAAGGGAAGCCCATGAAGACCCCCCGCAAAAGTGTTCTCGCCGCATCCGTCATCGGCGCGATGGCAGCCGGAGGACTGTTCGGTGCCACGGTTCTCACGCCGGCCGTCAGTAGCGCGGCCACAACCGGCTCCGCCGCCGCGACCTCGTCGACGGCACAATCGAGCGGAACTGCCGCCGCCCCCCACGATCCGACCAAGGGTGGCCATAGCGCGAACGGGATCACCGAGGCGTTGCTCACGGGCGACACCGCAACCAAGGTCAAGGCCGCTGCCACCGCCGCCGTGCCGGGCGGCACGATCCAACGGGTCGAGAACGACGCCGAGGGATCGACGTACGAGGCGCATATGACGAAGGCCGACGGTTCGCAAGTGACGGTGAAGGTCGACGCGAGCTTCAAGGTCACGAGCGTGGAAGCCGGGCACTGATCGCCGCGTGCCGGGCCGAAACACCTGTCCCCAGTGGTTCGGCCCGGCACGGCCGCAACCGAAAGCTGCGAGCCTGGGTCGATGACTTCGGGACGGCTGTGGGCACGGATGAACGAGTTGCCGCGCCGTGCGGCCGCGCAGTTGTCCGAACGAGATGTCCCCGCTTCGCCGGGCGTGTACGCGTGGTACCGAAACGCCGAGGCCGTCTATTCGGGCCGGGCGACCGGTCGCAAGGGACTCCGCACGCGGATCTGGCACGAGCAGCTCAAGACCGGCAGTGACCTTTCCTACTCGTCGTTCCGCCGAGAGGTGTGCGCGCACCTGGGAGTCGGGCCTACGATCAGGTCGTTGATCCGGCCCTCGGTGTTGACGGCCGTGGAAGTCGAAGTCGTCAACGAGTGGATCCTCGGTTGCGAGGTCGCGTGGATCGAGTGCACGTCGGCGACCGAGGCCGAACGGCTCGAACAGCTGCTCCACGCCGAGTGGACACCCTCGTTGTCGCGCCGCTGACGGGACCGACGCGCTCCGGAGAACCCGACGATCAAGAGATCACGATGTCTGCGCGCGTCGCTAGGACGATGCAGAGACGACCGCGACCGCTTCGAGGATGCCCGCGACATCCGACTCGCCGCGCGCCTCGGCCTCCGCCGCCAGTCCTTCCAGCACCGGCAACGGCATGAGCTCCACGACGCGCTCCGTCGTCAAGGTCTCCGCGGTCTCGAGCGACAGGCCGTGGACCAACACCGCGTACGCCTCCGACGCGGCGCCGCCCTCGAACAGCACCGATGCGATCAACAACGAACGCGCCGGCGTCGTCGCGCCTTCGACGATGAACACCTCGGCGAGCATCGCCGCTATCCCCCACACTTCGTGGAGACTCGCAGCCAGCTCGTCGTCGGACAATGCGGGCACTGACTTCGTCAGCGCGGATCGGGCGCGCCCGTCGCCGAAGGAAGCGTGCGCGAGCATCGCGGCCCGGACCCGCTCCGGCGCGTCGATATTGCCGTCCTCGGCGCGATCGAGCAGCGGGCAGAGCCGGCCCATCCCCGCGGCCCGGATGCGCGCCGACCACTCGAGGGCGCGCATGCTCTCGAGCTTGGACGCGAACGACGGTCCGAGCGCGAGAACGCGGGGATCGCCTTGTTGCCGTTCCCAGATGAGCTCGGCGATGCGGTCGACGCCCGCGGGGGCCGACGCGCGCAGCGATGCCAGCACCTGGAGCACGTGATCGTCGGGAACCCTTGCCACGAACCCGGTCGGGTCGAAATCGGTCTCCGCGCACAGGCGCGCGAACGCGTCCCAGACATCGGGCGCGAACGGGTCGGCGTCGAACGCGGCGAGTACCTCGGCGGTGGCCGTCTCGATCTCGCCGTCGAGAAACATCACGTGGGCCCGGGCAATACGCGCTGCAGTCACCGACGCCGGGAACCACGGGTCGGTCGGATCCGTGACGCGCTCCAAAAGGGTGCGGGCCGCGTCTACCTCTCCGAGCTGCAGGTGGGCGGCCGCGTCGAGGAGATTGCCGAGATCGGGACGGGCCGCGTTCTCGCGGACGAGATCGGCCCAGAAGCTCACCTCCCATGGGCGACCGCGGGCCAGGAGGATGCCGGCGACGAACGCCGCCGCGGAGCAGCGAATCGCGGGATCGGAGGCTTCCGCGGCGATTTGGAACCAATCGAGCGCTTCGTCCGCGCGCAACCGCGCGAGGAACGTGCGCGCCCGGTCGAACGCCTCGTCGCCCGAGGGTGCGACGTCGTCGGTGTGAGCCATGCGCTCTCGATCGGCACACCCCAAACCGATTGAAGGCGCCCCCGGCGAACGACACGATCGGAGACCAGGCATCGGCAGACAGACACGCATCGTTCCGCACCGCGATGCAACCAGAACAACGTGAGCAACAAAGAAACCTGACGGCTCAAGTCCGCAGGCCCTCCGCCGATCTCGTAGCTATCACCACTCTCCGCGCAGAACCTCGCCAACTCCGAGACGCCGCATCCTCGACCGGCTCGAACCGACGATCACGTGGGCCGTGGTGGACGCGTCGTGCAAGGCCGAAGACGTCGGTCACCGCATTACGTTGCTCGGGGGCGTCGACGTCATCGCCATCACCGGCATCGCCGACACGATCAGCCCTGCCGCGATCCTCTCGCTCGGCATCCCGATCGGCCGGATCGGCTCCAACCCGTCGACTCCCGGCGGTCTGGGCCGACCTGCTGATGGAACGCCTGGAACGGTAAGGCGACGCGCGCCGTGACGTACTCATGAATCGCCCGAGCGTCGACCCGGCGTTCACATTCGCCATGAGCCTCGCGGTGTCGGTGGTGCTCTGGTACCCGACATTCCGTGCGACGTTGAACGGCGGCATCGAGATCACCGACGCCGGGATCCGCTACTTCCTCGCGCTCGCGATCGCGTGGGCGGGTGTCTTCGGCGTGTCGTCGCTCGTCGTGATGTACGCGAGCAAGCCGCGCCACCCGACGTCAACCCCGCCGCCCCCCGACAGCGGGGTGCGCGCCCAGCCCGCGCGCCGTCACGACGACGCCCCACCGCCCGCGGCCGAGAACGACACGTCCGAGAGCAACGCCGCCTGAACCAAAGTTGCAAACAGTTAGCAACGCGAGCGACCGCTGCACGTCCGAAATGTTGCAAACAGTTAGCAACGCGAGCGACCGCTACACGTCCGAAATGTTGCAAACAGTTAGCAACGCGAGCGACCGCTGGACGTCCGAAATGTTGCAAACAGTTTGCGGCGTTGGGGACGCATGGGCGCGACGAAACGCCCCCGGGCGGGGGCGGTCGGGTCGGGGGAACTGGTCGACGGATCTACGCCGCAGAGCGGGATTCGCGCGCCTTGCGGGCGGCTTTCTGACGACGCCGGATGAGCCGGTGGCGTTCCGTGGCGGTCAGGCCGCCCCACACGCCGTCGCCGGGACGAACCTCGAGCGAGTACTCGAGGCAGTCTTCCCGGACGGGGCACACGGCACAGATGGCCTTGGCCGCATCGGACTGCGACTCCGAGACGGGAAAGAAGACGTCGGTGTCGGCATCCTTGCAGGCGGCGTCGTCGAACCAGTCGGTGGGCGCCAGGTTGAGGGAACTTGCAGAAAGACGAGGCATAGCGAGGTTGTTCAACCTCCTACCCCGCCGCGCCATTCCCGTCCCATCGGCGAAATTTCGCCGCGATCCGAGTCCCCGGGCGGGCCCCAGGCCGGAGGTTCTTGGGTCGCTCTTACCTCCGCATGCCAGGCTTTCGTCATGCCGGCGCACCGGGACAAGGATCGAGTCCTCGTGGTAGAGGACGATGGCCACGTCCGCGAGGCGGTCGAGCGCGCGCTCCGGTTCGAGGGATACGACGTGCACACCGCGGTCGACGGGAACGACGCGTTGCTGCAGGTGGACGACCTGACCCCGGACGTCATCGTTCTCGACGTACTGATGCCGGGAACCGACGGCCTGGCCGTCTGCCGGATCCTGCGTGACCGGGGAAATCACACCCCGATCCTGATGCTCACCGCGCGCCACGAGGTGTCGGACCGGGTTGCCGGGCTCGACGCCGGCGCCGACGACTACCTGGTGAAGCCGTTCGCGCTCGACGAGCTCTTCGCCCGCGTCCGCGCCCTGCTGCGGCGGAGCAGCATCACCGACGGCGACGAGATCTTGACCGTGGCCGACCTCGTACTCGACCCGAGCCGGCGCCAGGCGTGGCGCGCGGGGCGCGAGCTCGAGCTCACCAAGACCGAATTCGACCTGCTCGAGCTCCTGATGTTCAACGCGGGCATCGTCGTCACGCGCGATTCGATCTACGAGCGCATCTGGGGTTACGACTTCGAGACGTCGTCGAAGTCGCTCGACGTCTACATCGGCTACCTGCGCCGCAAGACCGAGTCCGACGGCGCGCCGCGCCTCATTCATACGATCCGCGGCATCGGTTACACGGTGCGCACACCTTGAGTCTGCGCGTACGCCTGTTACTCGTCGTGGCGACGACGTTCGCGATCGTCGTAGTCGGATGCGTATACGCCGCGCACGTGAGCACGCGCCAGGAGCTGCGCGCCGAGATCGACCGGTTCCTGACCCAGCGGTCGCACGATCCCGGGGTCGCGAACGGCTTCAACGGACGCGGGCCGCGTCCGGACGGCAACTCCCCCGACGCAGGCACGACCCCGCCGAACGGGACCCGCCCGCTCGCCGAACCCGACGCCATCGTCCAGATTCTCGACGCCAACGGCAGGGTCGTGCGATCGATCGCGAATCAGCCCGCGCTCCCGGTCGACAGCCTCGACAAGACCATCGCCGCCCACGGGGGCGCGCCACGTTTTCGCACGGTCACGGTGGCGGGAACCCAATACCGGGTGCTGACGACGCCCCGTACGGGCGGCGGCGCCTCGCAGATCGGGCGGAGTATCTCCTCGACCAACGACGTGCTGTCCACGTTGGACCTCCGCCTGTTGCTCATCGCGCTCGCCGGCACGTTCGTGGCCGCCGGCCTCGCGTGGCTGATCGCGCGCCGCATCGTACGGCCCGTCGAACAGCTGACCCTCGCCGCCGAGCACATCGCCGAGACGCAAGAGCTCGACCAGCACATCGAGGTCCGACGCGCCGACGAGCTCGGCCGGCTGGCCGCGAGCTTCAACACCATGTTGGCGGCACTCGGTTCGTCGCGCGCACAACAGCAGCGGCTCGTGATGGATGCGAGTCACGAGCTCCGTACGCCGCTGACCGCGCTGCGGACGAACATCGAGCTGCTCCAGCGCGCCGACACCTTCGACGAGGCCCAACGGGTCGAGCTGGTCGATGCCGCGCAGGTGGAGCTCGAGGAGCTGGGTGATCTCGTCGCCGAGCTCGTCGACCTCGCGACCGACGTACGCGCCGAGGAGCCGACGCAGACCGTCGATCTCGGCGATCTCGTCGAGAGCGTGGTCGAGCGGGAGCGGAGACGCAGCGGGCGGAACATCACGCTTGCGCGCGACAACGCCGGCACGACCACTGTGCGCGCCTCCGCGATCGACCGCGCGGTGCACAACCTGTTGAACAACGCGTGCAAGTTCAGCGCGCCCGACACCCCGATCGCCGTCGACGTGACCGGCGGCGTGATCGAGATCAGCGACCGCGGCGTCGGGATCGCGCCCGACGAACGCTCGTTGGTGTTCGATCGTTTCTACCGGGCGACGGCCGCGCGCTCGCAGCCGGGTTCCGGGCTCGGCCTCTCGATCGTGCGCCAGATCGTCGAGCTGCACGGCGGCACGGTCGAACTGTTCGAGCGCGCAGGCGGCGGAACGGTCGCGCGACTCTCGCTCCCGGCGAC